>DATBTA010000144.1:0-11012 GCA_036559505.1 Pseudolabrys sp.
TCAACGGCGGGGGATTGAAAAAATGCAGGCCGGCAACGCGCTGCGGCAGCGCGCATCCGGCAGCAACTTCGGTGACCGACAGGGACGATGTATTTGTTGCCAGCACGGCCTCGGCAACCACCCGCTGCTCGAGCTCGCGAAACAGGGAGCGCTTGGCCGAGATGTCCTCGACGATGGCCTCGATCACGATCCCCGCTCCTGCGCACTCATCGTAGGTGCTGATCGGTTTCAGGCGGGCGAGAACGCCCTTCTTTGTCTCGGCGGCCATCCGCCCTTTCGATACCAGCCCTTCGAGACCTTTGTCGATCGCGGACACGGCTTGCTTTACCGTGCCGCTGTTTGAATCGAACAACAAGGTCGTGAGCCCGGCTTGCGCGCACAATTGAGCGATGCCGCGACCCATGGTGCCGGTGCCGAACACTGCGGCGACAAGATCGGCCCGGGAAAGATCAAACGCCACGCGCTACTGCCCTTCGAACTTGGGTTTTCTTTTTTCCATGAAGGCACGCATGCCTTCTTTCTGATCGCGCGTGGCGAATTGCAGCTGGAACGCTTTGCGTTCCAGCATCAACGCCGTATCGAGCGGCGCATCGAGCCCGGCGTTGATGATTTCCTTGATCTGCATGATCGATACAGCGGGCATCGCGGCAATGTCGCTGGCGATTTCGAGTGCGCGCGACAGCGCCTGGCCGGACGGCGCGACTTCGCTGATGACACCCATGCCGAAGGCCTCCGCGGCGCTGAACATTTTCCCCGTCATGATCAGCAACATGGCGCGATGGCGGCCGACAAGCCGGGCCAGCTTCTGCGTGCCGCCGCCACCAGGAAGAATGCCGACCTTGACCTCTGGCAGGCCGAGCTTTGCCCCGTCACCCGCAATAATGATGTCTGCGCACAATGCCAGTTCAAGTCCGCCGCCAAGCGCAAAGCCCTCCACCGCGGCGATAAGTGGCTTTGGACAGTCCATGAGCGCGCGCCAGTATTTCTGCACATTGCGCGACATGACCTCGACAGGACCCGCCTCGGCCATCTCGCCAATGTCGGCGCCGGCTGCAAAAGCGACATCCGAACCGGTGATGATGATACAGCGCACGGCATTGTCGGCACCGCAGCGCGTCACTTCGTCGGCAAGCCGCGTGCGCACCTCGAGATTGAGCGCATTGCGTACCTGCGGGCGGTTGATCTTCAGGACAACAATGTCGCTGGACGGACGTTCAACGATGAGGGAATCCGGCGCAGCCATGGCGATCGACCCAGAGGAATGACGTCGGGGCCTTACCTAGCAGATCGCGGGCCCGGAAGGCTATTTGCGGCAAGTTATTTGCGACTTGGATTGATCACGGCCAGCGCGTCGATGACCCCGGCTCCGACCTCATTGCGCTTGCCCGGGATTCGGGTCGCGGCACGGGTGAGGCTGGCGCGTACCTGGGCCGGCGTGAGGTTCGGTTTCGATGCCAGCAGGAGGGCCGCGACCCCGCTAGCATGCGCGGCTGCGATGGAAGTGCCCGAAGTCACCTGATACTTCCCGTCCGGTGCGACAGCGAGAATCTCGACACCGGGCGCCGCCACCGCAACTTGCGGCCCCCGGTTGGCCTGCGCCATCAGCTTGTCGTCGACATCCGTTGCCGTCACGCCGATGACGCCCGCGTCGGCCGCTGGATAGAGCGGGGGCGACCGTGGCCCGGCATTGCCGACGGCGGCAATCAGCACGATGCCACGCGCATTTGCCTTGGCCAGCATCGCACGTAACAGGTCGTCGGGAGGGCCGGCAAAGCTCATATTGATGATGCGCGCGTTCTTGCCCGCAGCCCAATCGACACTCTTGAGAATATTGAAGGTGGTGCTTTCCGCACTTTCTCCCGAGCCCGAAAAGGCGCGCACCGCGAGCAACTTCACTTTCGGTGCGACACCGGTCAACTTGCTCCGCGCCGCAATTGCTCCAGCCATGGCAGTGCCGTGCGAATGGGCAATGGCCGCCGAGCCAACGACATCGTATTCGTCGGCAACCACGCCGATAAGGTCGGGATGTTTCGTGTCGATTTTTGAATCAATCACCGCGACCAGCACGTCGTCGCCGCTGGTGATGCGATGCGCCTCCAGGAGGTGCAGCTTGTTCACGACGTATTGCGCGGAGCTAGCGGCCGCCGACGGCGCCTGAGTTGCCGGTGCCTGCGTCTGCGCGCCGACATAGACCATGTTGGCCCAGCCGCCCGACACGCCAGGATAGTTGCTGGCGATCAGCAGCGTCGCCGGCACCGATCGTGTGCCGTTAATACTCAAGCGACTGAACGTGCGCCCCATTAATTCGAATCTTTGCGTTTCCAGTTCGGTCAATTGCAGAGTGTTCGCGAGCGTATTGCGCATCTGCGCGGTTGCGCCGGGCGCAAACTCGAGGATGAGTTCGTTGGCCACAAATCGTGTTTCGCCCTGCGGCGGGATCTTGAAATTGCGCCCGCGTCCCGTGCGCTGCTGCCGAGGCGGTGGTTTCGACGTCTGGGTCTGGGTCCGGGTCTGGAGTTGAGTTGTGACCGTGGGCGGCACCAGAGCATCCGCCAATAGCCAGCCGATTGGCCCGAGGAAGCACCCCAGGGTCGAGCGGTAGGCTTCGTTGAGCGTGAGCTCGCGGCCCAGTATCACCGTGGCGATCATGGGCGACACGGCCGCGCACCCGACCGAGCCTATGACGAACCAACCGAGCGGCGTGATCGGCGTCCCGCGGTTAATGATCGTTGTTGGCGGGGGGGGATTGTTGGGAACCGTCGATTGCCCATACGCAGGCACCAACGCACCTGCGACGGTCGCAATCGCAAGCAGCATGGCCCTTGCGAGCTTCCCCATGCATTCCCTCCGAACGGCCGAAAGCATTTTACACGGCCATTGGTCGTGTACCATGCCCGTCCGGTTCAAAGGCTGAAGTGGGAAATTGGCCTAATGCGGCCTCGTCACCACCGCATCAATCAGTTTGCGGCACTCGACGAGGTCATGCAGGACCGCACGTAATTTGTGCAAATCCTCACCGCCCAACCCGCCGGTCACGGCCGGCGAAGGCTGACGCGATACTGCCGGCACGGCGTCCTGCAGTTGCTGGACCGACTGATCAATGCCACTGCCGCCGTGGAGCGCCCGGTCAGCGGGTTCGATGCGCGGCATAGGCGCGCTCGCCATCGGCGGGTCAATTCGCGCCGCAGCGTCGTTTTGCTTGTCACCCAGATCGCGGCCGATCAACGACGAAAGCCGGCCGCGAATACCGCTCTCTTCGTCCAACAGGGTTTCTACAGTCTCGCTATCTTCCGCGTATTGTTCCTCGCTCTCAACGACGCCATGGGGCGGCTGCGGCGCGCCCTCCTCCCACACGGCTTGCACGAACTTCGGGCCTTGCTCGCGCAGAATTCGTTGCACGCCGCGGATGGTATAGCCCTCACCGTAAAGCAGGTGGCGTATCCCGCGCAGCAAGTCGATGTCGTCCGGCCGGTAATAGCGACGTCCTCCGCCGCGCTTCATCGGCTTGATTTCATGAAAGCGGCTTTCCCAAAACCGCAGCACATGCTGCGGCAGGTCGAGATCGTCCGCCACTTCACTGATAGTGCGAAAAGCGTCCGGCGCCTTGTTGTCCAAAGCGACCTCACTTCTGGTTGTTTATCGAACGCGGTTTTACACGACTACGCTGTCGGCTCAGCCTGGCTCCGCGGCGCCGTTATTGATGCGCTGCTTGAGAATCGCAGACGGCTTGAACACCATAACGCGCCGCGGTGAGATTGGCACTTCTTTCCCCGTTTTCGGGTTCCTGCCAATGCGTTGGCCTTTTTTACGCACAACAAAAGAGCCGAACGACGACAATTTCACGGTTTCGCCACGCTCCAGGCAGTCGGTGATCTCCTTGAGCACCAACTCAACCAAAGCAGCCGATTCCGTGCGTGAAAGACCGACTTTTTGATAGACCGCTTCGCACAAGTCGGCCCGCGTAACAGTTTTTCCGGTCATCGCCTGCCCTAGCCCCCGGCGAGGTATCCCGCTGAATTATCGACGATATTAGCATGATCGGAAGGGGTCAACGGGGGCGGTTAAGGAATTTGATGGTCCCTAAGGCCTCAGCGCAATCACCATCGCAGCAGCGCGGACCCCCAGGTGAACCCGCCACCCATTGCTTCGAGCAGGATCAGGTTCCCCCGCTTGATGCGCCGGTCGGAGACCGCATCGAACAGCGCCAATGGAATCGATGCCGCCGACGTATTGCCGTGACGGTCCACGGTAATCACCACCTTTTCCGGCGCGATGCCGAGCTTATGGGCGGAGCCGTCGATAATTCGTTTGTTGGCCTGGTGCGGCACGAACCAATCGATGTCAGCCGCGCTATAACCTGTGGCCTTGAAGGCGTCCTCGATGACGTCGGTGATCATGGCCACGGCATGCTTGAAAACTTCGCGCCCCTCCATGCGCAGGTGGCCCACCGACTGCGTCGATGACGGTCCCCCGTCGACATAAAGCTTCGCCTTGTGGCGCCCGTCTGCACGTAAATGGGTTGTCAGAATCCCGCGGTCATCGCGAGTCCCAGGCTGCGGCTGCGCCTCGAGCACCATGGCGCCGGCGCCATCACCGAACAGGACGCAGGTCGTGCGATCGCTCCAGTCCAGAATGCGCGAAAACGTCTCGGCGCCGATGACCAGCGCGCGCTTGTAGGTGCCGTTGCGCAGCAACGCGTCGGTCACCTGCAGCGCATAGACGAAACCCGAGCAGACCGCCTGGAGGTCAAAAGCTGCGCCGCGCGTGATCCCCAACCCTGCCTGCACCGACACCGCAGTAGCCGGGAAAGTCTGGTCGGGCGTTGACGTCGCGAGCACGATCAAATCAATGGAGCTTGCTTCGGCATGGGCATTCGTGAGCGCGGCCCGCGCTGCATTGAGCGCGAGATCGGACGTCATCTCCCCCGGCGCCGCAATATGGCGCTCGCGAATCCCGGTGCGCTGAACGATCCACTCGTCGGTGGTCTCAACGGAACGCGCGAGTTCGTCGTTACTGACGATCCGAGCTGGCAGATAGATGCCGCAGCCGAGCACAACCGAACGCAAAACTGTCACGAGCCTGCTCCGCCCGCGAGGCGCGCCGTCGTTCCTGCTTGCAGGTCGCGCGCCATCGATTGCCCGATCTTCTCGAGCAACTCATAGCGCACCATGTCGTAACCCATGTCGATGGCTGACGCGGTGCCTTCAGCATCCGCGCCGCCGTGGCTTTTGATCACAACGCCGTTGAGACCAAGAAATACTCCACCGTTCGATTTGCGCGGATCCATCTTGTCACGCAGCGTGCGGAAAGCCTGGCGGGCAAGCAGATAACCGAGCCGTGCCGCCCAGGTGCGATTCATCGCCGCACGCAGATACGACGCGAGCTGGTGTGCCGTGCCCTCCGCCGTCTTCAGCGCAATGTTGCCGGCAAATCCTTCCGTGACCACGACGTCCACCGCACCTTTGCCGATGTCGTCACCCTCGACGAAGCCATGGTAGTCGAAATGCGGAAACTGGCCTTCGCGCAGAATGCGCCCAGCTTCGCGCACCTGCTCCAGTCCTTTGACCTCCTCGACGCCGATATTCAGCAGACCAACGGTCGGCCGCTCAATGTCGAACAGTACCCGCGCCATCGCACTGCCCATGGCAGCAAGATTGACGAGGTGCGCTTCATCGGCGCCAATCGACGCACCGACATCGAGCACCACGGATTCGCCCTTGAGAGTCGGCCAAAGTGCCGCGATGGCCGGGCGCTCAATTCCTTCGATCATCTTAAGATTGAAACGCGACATCGCCATCAAGGCGCCGGTATTGCCGGCAGAGACGGCAACGTCGGCATCCCTTTTTTTGACCGCATCGATCGCAAGCCACATCGACGATTTCCAGCGGCCATAGCGCAGGGCTTGGCTCGGCTTGTCGTCCATTCGGATTGCGACTTCCGTATGCACGACCTTCGAATGCGCTTTTAAGCGCGGCAATTTATCGAGAACTGGCTGAACCGCAGCGCTGTTACCGAACAGAAGAAATTCGATGTCAGGATGGCGCGTGAGCGAAATGTCGGCTCCCGGCAAAATCACGGGTGCGCCGTGATCGCCGCCCATGGCATCGAGCGCGATACGAACCTTATCCGGCATGGATCGCTCTTGACGGCGTAGACTGCGGCGCCGGCGGCACGCTCATGTGAAGCCGGTACATGGGTGCGACCATAGCCGCTCGTTCATCCCACAGAAACCGATTATCTGCCACGCCCATGCCCGTTGCCCGCTTCCTCGAAGGTTATCCGCCGAGCCGCTTTTTCAGCGCTTCCAGGGCTGCGAACGGCCTCGCACTATCATCGGCGGTTTTAACCGCGGCAAATTCAGCGCCTGCCTTGCGAGGATAGGGGTCGATCCCGAGCAGCAAAAACTCCGTTGCGATCGCACCGAGATCGACCAAGCCCTCGATCAGCGGCTCGGGCGGTTCTTCGTCGCCAGCCTTGTGGTTTGCGCCATCATCCTTCGCAGCGGCATCGAGCGGCGGCGCGAAAAGAACGTCGATCGGCTCAGCGAGATCGTTTTCGAGAGGCTCGAGCGTCACCACGCAGGTTTGCCCGACCCGGGCCCTTACTTGGCCGGCCACGTGCACGCCGCCGCCCCGGCGTGTGAGGTCAAAAACCGCCGCGAGGTGCGGCAGATCGCGCAGATTCGCAAGCTTGACCAGCTGCGCGCGCACATCGGCTGGCGCCTCCGCTTCAATATGGAGCCCGGTGTCCGGGATATCGTCCACGGCAACTGGCACACTCCAGGGGTTTTGGGCGTTTTTCATCAGTATCAGTCTTTTGAGCCGGAAAACTCATCCTCAACAGGAACGGTAGCAGCGGGGTCCGGTATTTTAAGCTTGCCGGCAAGAAGCTGTGGGGCTGGTTGCACCCTCAACTCACCTACCGTTTCCTTGATATAGGCCGCAAGACGTGCCGCGGCAGCCCGGTTGGCGGCTTCTTGGCCGTAGATATTCCGTTCCAGAGCCTCGACGAGCGCCAGTTCGCCGTCACGGGCCAGACCCGCCCGGTATGCCTGCGCACGCCCATAAAACGCTTCCCCTACGCGCTGCATGTGTCGGGGCACTGAAAGATCGCCGACCCCCATTTCGCGCAGATTAAGATCTATGTCCGTACAGAAATGATCGAAGAGCGCCTGCCCGAGTTCCCGCAATTGCGGCTCATCCGCCAATCGGTCGAGAACCAGGGCCAAATGCAGAACCAGCAGGTCAAAACGTCCATTTACCGTGTCCGGCACCCCATATTCGCGATAAAAGCAGGGCAATCGCGCCTGCGCCACGATCGTGCCATACAGGGTAGAAATGGTGTCCGACCGTGCGCGGCGGCGAAACAGGGGGAATTTCATCGGATCCGTTCAGGTGCTGCCGCTAGTCGCGTTACGTCAACGCCCTCGGCGGTGCAAGATTTGAGCGGGACTGACTGGGGTCGAGAGCGGTGCGTCGTACCATGAAAGGCTTTCATTTGACGGTCGCGCTCGCCAGCGCGCTGGTGCTCTCGGCCTGCGGCAACACCGGCGAAACGCTGCAACGCGGTTACGTGCTACCAGAAGGCGCGCTCGAGCAAATTCCCGTGGGCGCCACGCAGGAGCAGGTTCTCATTGTGCTTGGCACGCCATCCACGGTGGCAACCGTCAGTGGCGATGCGTTCTACTACATTTCGCAAAAGGCTCACCGCTCCGCAGCGTTCATGCCGTACGAGGTTTCCGACCAACGCGTCATCGGGGTTTATTTCGACAAAGAGCGACGGGTCACGAGGCTCGCCAATTACGGGGTCAAGGACGGAAAGATCTTTGACTTCTATTCTCAAACGACACCGACCGGCGGACAGGAGTTGAGTTACCTCCGAAATATTTTCAAGAACGTCGGCTTCCATTTGTAAGCTCGACAAAAAGGGCCCGCGCAACGCGCGGGCCCTTTCCTTTCTACGCTCACGATCAGTGGGCGAGAACCGCCAGCAGCAGCAACGCCACGATGTTCGTAATCTTGATCATCGGGTTCACCGCGGGTCCCGCCGTATCCTTGTAGGGATCGCCGACGGTGTCGCCGGTGACCGCGGCCTTGTGGGCTTCAGAACCCTTGCCGCCGTAGTGACCGTCTTCGATGTATTTCTTGGCGTTATCCCAGGCGCCGCCGCCGGACGTCATCGAGATGGCGACAAACAAGCCAGTCACGATCACACCGAGAAGCATGGCGCCGACCGCCGAGAAGCCCGCCGACTTGCCGGCTGGGCCGCCACCCGCGATGAAGTAGATTGCGAAGTAGCAGACGATCGGAGAAAGCACCGGCAACAACGACGGCACTATCATTTCCTTGATCGCCGCCTTGGTGAGTATGTCGACAGCACGCCCATAGTCCGGCTTGTCCTTGCCCTTCATGATGCCGGGCTTTTGGCGGAATTGCCGCCGCACCTCCTCGACGATTGCGCCGGCCGCACGTCCTACGGCGGTCATGCCAAGCGCGGCGAACAGGTACGGCAGCAGCCCGCCGAACAACAAGCCGACGACGACGTAAGGGTTGGTCAGCGAGAAATCGAGCTGAATACCCTGGAAGTACGGATGCTGTGCCGCAGTCCTCGTGAAGAACTGCAGGTCCTGGTTATAGGCGGCAAACAGGACCAGCGCGCCGAGACCGGCCGAGCCAATCGCGTAGCCTTTAGTGATCGCCTTCGTCGTGTTGCCGACCGCATCAAGCGCATCTGTCGACTTACGGACGTTTTTCGGCAGACCGGCCATCTCGGCAATGCCGCCAGCATTGTCGGTGACCGGGCCAAACGCATCAAGCGCAACCACCATGCCCGCGAGTGCGAGCATCGAGGTCACCGCGATGGCGATGCCGAATAGTCCCGCCTGCCCATAGGCAACCAAGATGCCGGCGATGATCACCAGCGCGGGCAGCGCGGTTGCCTCAAGTGACACAGCGAGGCCCTGAATGATGTTGGTGCCGTGACCGGTGACCGAGGCCGAGGCGATCGACTGCACCGGCCGGAAATTGGTGCCGGTATAGTACTCGGTGATCCAGATGATCAGCCCGGTGACCACGAGGCCGACGACCGCACAGACATAGAGCGCCTGGCCAGTGAAGTTGACCCCCGCGATGCGCCCGAAACCGATCAGGGAGTCCGTGACGAACCAGATTGCGACCAACGAAAGCAGCGCCGAGGCGATGAAGCCCTTGTAAAGGGCGCCCATAATCGACCGCTTGCGGCCTAGCCGCACAAAGAACGTTCCTATAATGGAGGTGATGATGCAGGCGCCGCCGATGGCGAGAGGATAGGTCATCATGGTCAAGAGCGCCGGCGTGCCAGCGAAGAAAATCGAAGCGAGAACCATGGTCGCAACCGTCGTTACCGCATAGGTCTCGAACAGGTCGGCGGCCATGCCGGCGCAATCGCCAACATTGTCGCCGACATTGTCAGCGATCGTCGCCGGGTTGCGTGGGTCGTCCTCGGGAATGCCCGCTTCCACCTTGCCGACCAAGTCACCACCGACATCCGCGCCCTTGGTGAAGATGCCGCCGCCGAGACGCGCGAAGATCGAAATCAGCGATGCACCGAATCCGAGTGCGACCAACGCGTCGATGACCGTTCGGTCATTGGGCGCCTTGTGCATCGTGCCGGTCAGGAAGCCGAAATAGAGTGTCACGCCAAGCAGCGCGAGACCCGCAACCAGCATTCCCGTGATGGCGCCCGACTTGAAGGCGAGTTCAAGCCCGCCGGCCAGTGACTTCGTGGCGGCTTGCGCTACCCGCACGTTGGCGCGCACCGAGACGTTCATGCCGATGAAGCCGGTCGCACCCGAAAGCACGGCCCCGATCGCAAAGCCGATCGCGACCAGCCAGCCGAGGGTGAACCCTATAATGACGAAGATCACCACCCCGACGATGCCGATGGTGGCGTATTGACGCTTGAGATACGCCTGCGCGCCCTCGCGCACGGCCTCGGAAATTTCCTGCATCCGCTTGCTGCCGGGATCGGCGCTCAGCACCGATTGAGTCGCCCAGATGCCATAGACGATCGCGAGCACCCCACAGCCGACGATCAACCACAAGGTAGACATGGTGGCCATATTCCTCGATTTGATTGGTGCTGGCGGGACGAACGCTCCCGCCGGCGCCAGGAGCGTCGAGGATGGCCGCTTGTAAGGGCGCTTCACCCCGACCGGTAAGCGCGCGGATATAGCCAAAAACTTGTGGATTGCGCAACGCAGAATTTACGTGTGACGCCCGGCCTGTCACCGCGCCCGTTTTGGCTGACCGACGCCACCACCCGGTGCGCGCTAGACCTCCGCCGGCCGCGGCCGCAGCGCCAACCAGATGACCAGGGCACCCGTTACAAAAATCGTGGGGAAAATCACTTCATTGATCGTCGCCCACCCGAACTTGTCGAGGAGCTGTCCCGACAAGAAGGAACTCACGGCCATGCTGCCGAAGATCAGGAAATCATTAAAGGCCTGAACTTTGTTGCGTTCGTGCGGACGGTGGCACTGTGTCACCATCGTGGTTGCGCCTATAAAGGACAGGTTCCAGCCGACGCCCAGCAAGACCAGCGCAGTCCAGAAGTGAGCCACCGAGAGACCGGAAATACCCACGACGGCAGTCGCCGCAATCAGCAGAAGGCCGATGCCCGTGATGCGCTCGACCCCGAAGCGCGCGATCAGCGAGCCGGTCACAAAACTGGGCGCGTACATCGCCAGCACATGCCACTGAATCCCCAGCGCGGCGTCGGTCACCGAATGGCCGCAGCCAACCATGGCCAACGGGGCTGAGGTCATAAGCATATTCATCATGGCGTAACTTGCGATTCCGCAAGCGACCGCGACGATGAAACGTGCACTTTGAACGATCTCGCCCAGCGGCCTCACGCTGCCGTGGCGGGGAGCCGCAAGCGGCGGCACTTTGACGAACTGAAGCACAAACGCGGCTGCCACCGCACAAACCGATTGGCCGAGATAGCTGGCCGCAAAAAGATGGGGGGTCAGC
>DATBTA010000145.1:0-9385 GCA_036559505.1 Pseudolabrys sp.
TCTTGGGCTCACTCTGCTCGAGCTCGGCTGGAAGACCCATTACACCAATCATCGTTACGGCCACGGACTGCTGCCGGACAGCTTCGAGGCCTATAAGAAGCAGCGCAACCGCTGGGCCTATGGCGGCTTCCAGATCATGAAGAAGCACTGGCGCCGGTTCCTGCCTGGCGCAAGCCAGCTCAACCGCGACCAGAAGCGCGAATTCGCTCTCGGCTGGCTCAACTGGCTCGGCGCCGAGAGTATCGGCGTCGTGGTGGCGATCCTGAATATCATCTGGGTGCCGGTCGTCGCGTTCCTCGACATCGCTGTGCCCGACCGCATTTTGACGACGCCGATCATCGTGAGCTTCATCGTTTCGGTCGTGCATTTCGCCACGCTCTACCAATTGCGCGTGCGGCCGCGGATCGGTCAGTTGCTCGGATCGGTCTTCGCGGCGATGTCTGTGCAATGGACGGTTGCCCGCGCCGTTGGCTTCGGCGTAATCAAGGACCGCCTGCCCTTCGTGCGCACATCGAAAGGCGGATTGCGCCGCACCGCGGACTTCCACGCATTCTGGGAAGCGGTGCTGGCAGGGTTGCTCATCCTCGGAGCGATCGTGCTGGTCTTCACCAACTACAAGGAAGTGCGCGAGATCAACATCTTCGCACTGGTGCTCGTCGTGCAAAGCCTGCCGTTTATCGCGGCCGTCGGGCTTGCGGTGATCGAGCGCACGCGCCTCAATGACTTCGCCTATTGGACAAACGTCGAGGCGCGCGTCACGCGGCTGCTGCCGGTCCTGCGCCGTAACGGCGCGCTGGCGAAAGCCCCGCAGCCCGTTCCGACACAGAAGCCTGGCGAACTCGTTCAGTAAAGTCCGCTGCTAGGCGGGCAACGCCGTTTCGACCAGTTTCACCCAGTACGATGTGCCGAACGGGATCGCCTCGTCATTGAAATTGTATGACGGGTGATGCAGGCCCGCGCTTGTGCCGTTGCCGATCCAGATAAAGGCTCCGGGCCGGGCGTTGAGCATGAAAGAAAAATCCTCCGCGCCCATCATCGGCGGAAGCCCGGTATCGACTTTGTCCTGACCAGCAATCTGGCCGGCGACGGAAGCGGCAAATTCCGTCTGCTTCTCGTGGTTCACAAGCACCGGGTAGCCACGCCTGTAGGTGAGCTTGGCCTTGGCGCCGTAGGCCGCCGCCGTGCTTTCCACGACCACAGGCAGACGTTTCTCGAGGAGATCGCGGACCTCGGGCGCAAGACTGCGTGCGGTGCCGCGCAACTGTACAGTCTGGGGAATGACATTATCGGCATTGCCGGCACGGAACATGCATATCGATACGACCGCCGACTTGAGCGGATCGACATTCCGCGAGACGACGGATTGAAGCGCGTTGATGATCTGCGCGCCGACAAGAACCGTGTCGACGCCGAGATGCGGGCGCGCCGCATGGGAGCCGACACCCTCGATATCGATGGTCAGCGCGTCGGCGGCCGCCATCACCGGTCCCGGACGGATGCCAAATGCACCCACGGGCATTCCGGGATAGTTGTGCATCCCGAAAACTTCCTCGATGCCGAAGCGGTCCATTAACCCGTCATCGACCATGGCCTTGCCGCCTCCGCCGCCTTCTTCTGCCGGCTGGAAAATGACAACGGCCGTGCCGGAGAAATTCCGGGTCTCCGTGAGATAGCGGGCGGCACCGAGCAGCATGGCGGTGTGGCCGTCATGACCACAGGCGTGCATCTTTCCCGGAACGGTCGACTTGTACGGCAGGTCGCTTGCCTCCTCGATCGGAAGCGCATCCATGTCGGCGCGCAGGCCGATGGTTTTGCCGGACCCGCCCTTTTTGCCCCGGATAATGCCGACCACGCCGGTGCGCCCGAGACCGGTCACGACCTCATCGCAGCCGAACGCCTTGAGTTTCTCTGCAACGGACCCCGCCGTGCGGTGCACGTCATATTGCAGCTCGGGGTACATGTGCAGATCGCGCCGCCACTCGGTAATGTCGGCATGAAGGTCGGCGACGCGGTTCACGATCGGCATGATCTCGCTCCTTGGCGGGCCCAGTGTAGCAAATCACCGGGCACGGGCGCGAGTTCAGGAAATAGGCGGGGTTGGCCTATTGACCGGGCAGGTCGCCGCCCCTACACCGACCCCGCAATCCTGGCAACGGGCGCGTAGCTCAGTGGTAGAGCAACTGACTTTTAATCAGTAGGTCGATGGTTCGATCCCATCCGCGCTCACCAAAAAAGTCCGGCACTTCCAGTCAGAGCACACGTTCCAGCAAGTCAGCGCCGCGGAAATATTGCCGGCCATTGAGCGCCACTGCCGATGCACGGTCTGCGGCTGGCGACGTGCTGACTTGAGACCAGCCTACAACAGGCAGCAAGTTGCGCGGGGCAACACCGGATGGATGATCCGTAACGCCTTCAGCCGAAATCAGCCGTTGCTGCGAATCGCGACCCGCAGTAGAGACCGCTTTCTGGCTGAAGCGCGCTTCCCCGGGGCTGAATGTGCCAGACTTAAACTGGAATAAAACGGTATGGGGTGACTCCTATCACTGGAACGACGCCGGTGAAGAGTGGAGCACGACTTGGGGCGGCAGCGAAGCCCAGTGGTTTGGCTCAATCTATCCGAGAGTACATCGCTTCCTGCCAGCCCAAAGGATATTGGAAATTGCGCCTGGGTTTGGTCGCTGGACCCGATATTTGCTGCCGGCATGCGAAGAGTTTATCGGCATAGATTTGTCGAATAAATGCACTGAAGCTTGTCAAAAGCGATTTCTTGCCGCTAACCATGCGCAATTCATTACAAATGACGGGCGCTCGCTGGAGGCGGCGAAAGATCAGGCGTTCGATCTGATTTTTTCTTTCGATTCACTCGTTCATGCAGAATACGACATTCTTGCCTCTTACATTCCTCAAATAGTACACAAGCTATCTTCAGTCGGCGTTGCGTTTATCCATCACTCAAATCTGCTCGCCTACAACAATACAATCGGTCAACCGCACGGGCGCGCATTGACCGTCTCAGCTGATGCTATTGCTGATCTTATCTACCGTGCTGGCGGGACGGTTCTGATTCAAGAAATAGTAAATTGGGGCGGCGAACACCTGATCGATTGTCTAACTCTCTTTTCCCGTAAAGATACCTTCCCCTCCGTTCAGCCGGTCCGTCACAAGAACTCGCTGTTCATGGGTGAGGCTACGCTCATCAAGGGTTTTCAGAGCCCGTACAGCAGACTGTCCGAGCTGCGATCAAAAGCTGCGGACGCAACATTACAGCGCCCGGACGCCGCCGCTTAGTCCGCGGCCGCTGCACCATATGCGGTTGGCGAAGGTCTGGTCTGCGTTCGACTGCAGCAAGCAGCAAACGCTCAGAAATGTGGCCGTTAGCGGGATGATTGCGGCCGCGCACTTAAGATTAATGGCCTGACCGCCTTGCGCCGATGCACAAATAAATCTAGCGAGTGCGTATCTTGCTTGGAGAAATCAATGCGAATGCCTCTTCTTGCCTACTTCCTGGTCATGGGAATTATTCTTGTTACGGGTTTGGTTCTGGTGAGCAGCCAACTTGAGTCGAAGTCGCTGCCAGTGTCGCAAAGGATCGGCGTCCCGCCGCCTTTCAAAGCCCAGCCGGATGCGAATGGATCACCGGCAGGCACGGTGACTCCTGCCATTGAATAGTGACGGGGCGCTTATTTGGTTTTCTTGCGAATTAGACGGCTTGCTACCGGCGCATAGTCACAATCGCAGTGCTTTCGCGTGCACTCTCCAAGAGGCAATCTCGGAACGGCGTTGCAAATGTATGACACGCCTTTCTGCGAGCGGACGGCTTCGCAGGCCGACGCGCCAGGCGTGATGTAAACGTGATGCAAGAGACCAAGCTTGTGCGCCCTCTTAAACGCGCGCAGTGAACGGGCAATATGTTTTGGCGTCTTGTGCATGGTTTGCCTCAAGCGACGCCGAATTATCATCTTGGGCGGCGCTGATGCCGCCAAACTAGAATTCACACTAACTGTTAGTGATGAGCCTTAGGATTTACGTTCGTTAAGGCGGATCCGCTGCGTTACGCATCGAATTGAGACCCAATCCGCGTCCGGCACTTATCGTTTGGACGGCGACTGGCCGGCGACCGCAGCGAGCGGAATGAGGTGGCGCGGGACGATGACGCGCTGGTTCGCCACGAGCGCGGCCCCCTCCGGAATCAGGTTGATCTGCGTGAGCGCCCAGAGCGGCACGCGGTAATTGATCGCAAGCTTCTCCAGCGTGTCGCCCGCCCTAACAACAGCCGGCATGCCGCTGTCCCACAAATCGACCGCGGCATCGGGCGGGACAACATAGCGGATGGGCACACCTTCGCCTTTGAGCTTGGCCGGCGTCTCGGGGATCTGCAGGATCTTGCTGAGCAATTGGGTATGGATGATGTCCATCTTGTCGATATTGATATGCAGGATCCCCTTGAGCTTCGAGAGGTCGTAGCTTGCAAAGTGTCCCGGATAACCTTTCTCAGGCACGACATCGCCGCCACCCAGGACGTCGCGCGCCAAGAAGATGTTCATGTAACGCTCGACGTTCATCGGCAATTTCGGCATCAGGTGAGCGGGGTCGATCGTGACGATCAGACTCACCGGAATGTTTTCGGCCTGCAGCTTTTCCGCAAACTGCAACGAGCAGAAGCCACCCATTGAGTGTCCGATGAGAGTGATGGGCGCGGGATCCTGGCGGTACTCGCGAATGGCCCGCTCCGCAACATTGGCACAAACCGTAAATTCATTGACGTCCACTGGCACACCGGCCTCTTCGATGCGTTTGGCCAGTTTGTCCATTCCGCGCGAGAAGATCAGACCCAACGCGCCCCGGAACAGATAGACCCGCCCGCGCGGAAGCGCAGTTGGGGCGGAGGGCGACGTGGCTGGTGCGGTGGTGGCCGCGGGCGCAGTCTGTGCGTTGGCCGAACCGCCTGCGACAGGCGCCCCACAGAGGACGCAGCCGGAGATGATCACTGCGCCCACGAAGGAAACAACTTGCACCCGAGACACCCCGCGCTTCCGGCCTTGCTTGCGGCACTAAGGAACGCGAATCATCCAAAATCAAGGCACAGTCGCGGTCCCGGCCTCAGACGGCATCCCGCCAAGCCTCAAATCGGCCCGATCCTAGTCACAGACCATCCAGCAGTGGCCGTACAAATTACACACGCGGTGGGAATTGAGGCCGCCACATCCGGTGTAGAAAGGCTGTCGCCCCCGGTGGCGTGTGATCACGTATTTCTTGCGGCATATTCCCCGCGCGTCCCGGTAGCGGTTGAAGCCGCACCCGTCGGCAACCGGAATCGCCAGTCTCGGCTGCTCGGTCGCAATCGGCATGAGCGGCATCGCCTTTGCGGTGCCGGCTGGCACGCCGAAAACTGCCACGAGCAAACCAAGCGCGAAAACTTTATTCATACCCTCGACCAGCTACTCTGACGCGCGCACTTTGAGTTGCACAATGATATCGCTCTCAGGCTCATGTCACCACCAGCTCATCCGTCTCGGTGTGGTCCCAAGAGCAGGAAGAACATCGCCCGGAATTCGCGTCCATTTGCCGCGCACCCGCCCGACCTGGACGCATTGTTGCGTTTGCGCATTACAATAAAAACAGTGGCCCGTTCCGCCTTTCGATTTAATCGAGCAACCGGTTACATCCCCGTTTTCCGCCTCGGAAAAGCCACAGCCTTTTCTGTGAACGCACCGGTCCAGGACCTGGCTCATTGGCTCTGCGTTGGCAGCGGTCCATAGTCCCACGACGAAAAATGCGGCGAGAAAACAAACGACGGATCTGGACGTAAAAATCCTCCTCAACCTCATGAGCAAGCTATCCGTCAAAAACGTATTTCAGGGGCCATCAGGGCGTGCCGTAACTTGATACCAGCGCCGCCATGGAGATATTTGTAGTTAGCAAAGTCGGTCTCTCTGAATTCGAATTGGACACTCAACAGCTCGTGACCTCTCCATGCCGGCATCGCTGACACTCGTACGCGCTTCGCGAAACCGTGACGGCGAATGGTCATCGGACGATTACGACGTCTTCGAGGGCAAGCGACTGGTCGGGCGTATCACGCTGATGCCGCAGGGGCCGGAAGGCCAGCCCTGGTTCTGGACGATCACGGCGCGGCCCGATAGCAGTCAAAATCAGGGCTACGCGGTGAGTCGCGAGCAGGCAATGCTTGAATTCAATGCACGGTGGCTCAACCCCGCGCGCGCCTAGCCCGATCGGATTAGGTGCACCGCATCAATTTAGCCGCGGTCATCGTAAAATCGTCGAAAATTTGCCGGGACGCGTGCACCTGCCGTTACAGGTGCGAAGTCAAATGGCTTTGGCCTCGCCGCCGCGCACGACAATGTGTCCGCGCGACGTGTTTTTCTGTCGTAAAACTTTACCGACGTGGCCACCACAGTTTCATCAAAGCGTCGCGCCCTTGCCACGATGCGTCTCTACGAAAGGCTATGGACCGGGGAGAAGGATCAGGAGATCGCGACATGCAACTCCACGAATATCGCGCGAAGCTCTCCGCCATCCGCGCCTTTGCGGCCCCGATTCGTTGCCCGGACTGCGGTGACGTTATGGTCGCGCCGGTCTCCTCGGAATTCGTCGAGGGAGGCGAGATCCGGCACCACTGGGAATGCGATTCCTGTGGCGAACTTTCCAGCACGTCGATCCCGCTCACGTCGCATTGAAGATTTCCTGCCGGAATAGTTCCGGGTATAGAGTGTTCCTCCAGTGTGATGCGTTTTCCGCATTCCTAGGGAGGAGCCTTTATGAAGACGACATTTCTGCGGTCAGGCCTGGCCGCCCTCGCCGCTGCGGTCCTGCTCGCTGCGCCCGCTCTCGCCGCCTCGATCAATCTGAAGGCCGACCTGAAGTCCTCGAACGAAGTCCCTCCGGTCGACAGCAAAGGCAGCGGCTCCGTGACCGCCACCTTCGATACTGCAAGCAAGCAGCTGTCCTGGAAGGGCAGCGTGACCGGCCTGTCCGGGCCGGCGACGGCCGCGCATTTCCATTTCGCCGAATCCGGCAAGAACGGCGCCGTCGTGGTCCCGATTGCCGGCGCCGACAAGGGCTCTTTCGAAGGCTCGGCAACGCTCACCGACGCCCAGGCGGAGGAGTTGATGGCGGGAAAGTGGTACGTGAACATTCATACGGCGGCCAACAAGGCCGGGGAAGTTCGCGGTCAAGTCACGAAGTAAACGGCACACCCGCTGCCGTGATGACCCGCCTGCCTCGCGCAGGCGGGTTTGTTCATGCCCCGGCATGCTTTGCGTCGGGCCAGTTCAGGTTTTATGGTCGGCCTCTCTTGTGTTCGTGATTGAGGTGACCCCATGGCGCGGACTTTGGCTCGTACGAATGGCTCCGCCCCCTTTCTCATTTCCGGCGGCGGCATCGGCGGCCTGATTACGGCCTACGCGCTTGCCCACAAGGGATTTCCGGTCCGCCTTTTCGAGCAATCACCTGAGTTCCGCGAGGTGGGCGCCGGCATCCAGCTGGGGCCGAATATCTTTCGCGTGCTCGAAAAGATCGGCCTGAAGGATGCGATCCTGGCCGACGCGCATCGCCCGCCCGCGCAGGAAATGCGCGACGCCCTCACTGGCAAGCTCATCACCAATATCCCGTTGGGCGACACGTTTTTTAAGCGGTTCGGCCAGCCTTACGCGGTGACCCATCGGGCCGACATCCACAGCGCCTTTCTCAAGGCATGCCAGAACAGCAACCTGATCACGCTGGAAACGAGCCGGCGCGTCGACGCCTACAAGGATCACGGCCACGGCGTCAGCGTCACGCTCAACAACGGCGAAACCGTCGAAGGGCGCGCATTGATCGGCTGCGACGGCATGTGGTCGAAAATCCGCGAGGAGGTGATCGGCGACGGCAAGCCGCGCGTCTCCGGGCATATCGCCTATCGCGGCGTGCTCAAGCGCGAGGATGTGCCGAAAGATCTCTGGCGGCCCGACGTCGTGCTCTGGGCCGGACCGCGCACGCATTTCGTGCACTACCCGCTGCGGCGCGGCGAGCTTTACAATCTCGTCGCGGTCTTCCACTCCGATCACTACGAGGAAGGATGGAACGCCGAGGGCAGCAAGGACGTGCTGTGGCAGCACTTCAAGATGCAGGTGCCGCAGGTGCTGCGTATGCTCGAGCGGATCGAGACCTGGCGCATGTGGGTCCTTTGCGACCGCGAGCCGGTGAAGAACTGGTCGAAAGGTCGCGTCACCTTGCTCGGCGATGCCGCGCACCCGATGCTGCAATATCTCGCGCAGGGTGCCTGCATGGCGACGGAGGATGCAATCGTTCTCGCCGACAAAGTCGCGGCCTCGCCTGACGATCCGGCGGCCGCCTTCAAAGCCTACCAGCAGGAGCGCTATTTGCGGACTGGACGCACACAGATCATGGCGCGCCTCTATGGCGAGGTCTATCACGCGCGCGGCGTCGCCGCCGAGCTGCGCGAGATGGCGCTGTCGCCGCGTACGCCGGAAGAAAGCTACGAGGGTATCGCCTGGCTCTATGGCGGGCCGTAACTAGGCCGCCTCCATCTGCGGATTGGACGCCGGCTGATCGAGATTCGCGTTCCAGGCATCGTAGCCGTATAGCCAGCTGGTGTCGCCGTCGCCCTCGCGCATCCAGGTATTGGCGCTCGATATAGCCTGCACGACCGAGGTGCGCGGCTTGCGATGCGCCTCGTAGCGCTTGAACGCGCCTTCAATATCTTCGCCATCCACCGCATCAAGGCAGCGCGCAAGAACGGCGGCATCCTCGATCGAGGTCGCCGCGCCCTGCGCCATGTAGGGCGTCATCGGATGCGCGGAATCACCAAGCAGCACGACCCGTCCGTCACTCCAGCGCCGCAGCGGCTCGCGCTCGAGGATCGCCCATTTGTGGCAGTCCGGGCAGGCGTTGAGCACGTTCCGAACATCCTGGTGAAACCCTTCATAGGCGGCGCGCAATTCCTTGACGTCGCCTTTCGCCGACCAGGATTCACGCGTCAGCCATTCGGCAGGCTCCGGCACGCTGGTTACGAAATAGACTTCGCCCTTCGCCTTGTTGGTGTAATAGATGACGATGTGGCGGTCGGTGCCCCACCATTTCGTGCGCGAAGGCCCGATGTCGAAGCCGCCCATCAGCTTTGACGGAAAGACTGCGCGATAGGCGATGCGCCCTTTGTGAATCGGTGCGTCCGGCCCGACCACGATGTCGCGCACGACCGAATGTACGCCGTCGGCGCCGATAACCGCATCGGCGCTGGCCGTGCTGCCGTCCTCGAAACGCAGTGTCACTCGCCCGCCGGCCTGATCGAGTCCGACCAGCTTCTTGTCGAGATGAATGATCTCGGACGGCACCACGGACGCGAGCGCGTCGTGGAGATCAGCAC
>DATBTA010000146.1:0-15507 GCA_036559505.1 Pseudolabrys sp.
TCCAGTTCGCCGCTGAGCGCAACGCCATTCGGATTGGTTGGCGAAATCGTCACGGCAGCGAGCGTGGCAACATTCTGCACGAGATTGCGGATTGCTTCTTCATTGGCCCGCGCGCCATAGGAAACCGACAACGACTGGTCGATGCGTGCCGTCGCCGTCGAACGTGCGGGGTCGCTGCCGGTTTCGCCGGGGTACCAGATCACCGTGTTTGCGGTCGTGCCTGCCACCATGCCGGTCGCGGCGAAATATGGCGGCAATCCGCCCACGCGCTGTGGGGGATTGTTGACGTCGGCATTGAAGAACTCGCTCGAGGCGGCGACGGCGGACGCGGCGGTCAGCGCCGAAGCGCCGAGATTTTCGATCGACGTCGTAAGGGCCGTTTGAAAATTGGTTGCCGTCTGGCCGACGGTGGCGCCGATGGTGAACTCGTTGGTTCCAGGCGGAGAATCGGTTGTGGCGGTGAGGGTTAGATTTTCGCTGGTGCCGTCGGGCAGATTGAGCCGCACAGTGACTGTTTCACCGGGATTCGGAGCGGCCGCAGAGAAGTCGACGCTCATGGAAGCGGGCGAGCCGGTTGGCCCGGACGTCGTCGCGCCGGTCACGTTGCTCGTGATCGAACCCAGCTTGAAGCCGAAGGTCGTCACCTGTTCGTCGATCTGTACGGTGTTCGGACCACCCGCACCGATTGTCAGTCGGCCGCGCCCATCGGCGCCGAGATCCGCCTGGTTGCGCTCGCTGATGAGCTGCTTGAGTCCAGCCCGCGTTCCGTCACCATTCAAGATATGGTCCATCGTCTCGACGGCCGGCGTGTCGGTTGCACGGCCCGAAAACAGGTAACGATCGCCGGCCTGGGCATTGAGCAACGCCAGCAACTGGTCGAGGGAATTCACCCCGGTCTGCTGGGCCACTTCGGCGCCGCTGCCGTTGCTGACGCCGTTCGCCTGCACCATCGCCGCCTTCACCCGGCTCGAAATATCAATCATGTTACCGAGCGCGGTGTTCATAAGGTTGATGCGCGCCATCACGTTCTGAATCGTATCGTCGTACGAAGATATCGCCGAAAGTTGCGAATTCAGGCTGACGGTGACGCCGCGATCGATGCCAAGGCCGGCATAAGTGGCGGACTTGTGTCCGGTGGCGAGCTGGCGCTGCAGATCGTCAAATTGCGCCCGCATCTGCACGAGCTGCTTCATGATGAGCGCGGATTGGGCTCCGATCGAGGAAATACTCATTCCGCCCTCACATCTGCATCAGCGCGTCTAACATGTCCTTTACCGCCGAGACCACGCGCGCATTGGCGGCATATGAATTCTGCAACGTCAGCAGGTTTGCCATCTCCTCGTCGACATTGACGCCCGAGGAATCATTGAATCGCTGCTGCAGCGAATTGAGCACGACATCCTGGCCTTGCTTGAGATTGTCGGCCGAGCTTGCGGCCGCGCCCTGCTGGCTGATGAATTGCCGCAGGTAGGTCGGGATCGAACCGATGAATGGCGCGGTAACCGTGCCAATTCCGGTCGTCGGCGAGAAGGCCTGCGCCGCTGCGGTGAGCTGTTGATAAATGAAATCCGGGCGCGTGCTGTCGCCTGCGGGCGTGCCGGGCTGATAGATGATGAGATTGGACGGGTCGGCGGCGACCAGCGGATTGACTGCGATGCGTGCGGCCAGTCCGGTCAGCTGCGACCCGGTCCCGGTAATGGCTCCGGTATAAGGCGCCGCACCGTCGGTAAACAGCGGAAACTCGGCGCTGCCTCCGGCCAGCGACGTCTGCGTCGCGACCGCGGACAGGCCATCGACGTTGACGGTATTGGCGGCACCATCGTCGAGAATTTCGAGCGTCGTCCCGCCGGGATTGGACGCCGTCATGCCGGTGCCGGTGAGCGCGGTGTTGATCTGCGTGATCACGGACGCCATACCGCCCGAAAAATCGATTCCGAACACGGTGTCGTTTGCGGTTGCCGTCGCTGTGTTGGGCAACGGAAGGGCGCTTGGGTCGTCGACCCGCACCAGCGTTATGGTGTGCGCCGTGGTGGTCGCGGTGTCGGTGTAGTTGATGGTGATGGTGTTGCCGGCCAACAGGCCGGCCGTATCGATATCGAAGCCGGCCTGTGGCGCCGGATTGACCGCAGTGCTCGGGATGGCCTTGTTCGAAAGCGCCTGGGCCATGGCCGCGGCGAGGGAATCGAGCTGGGTCTGCGCCTGGACCAGATCCTGATCGCGCATCTGCAAATAGGCCGCAATCGTCCCCGAGCGAATCGCACGATTCTGGATAAGATCGACCGGCGTGCCTGCCGGCGGGATCAGCGTGATCGTGCCGACGCCGCGCAACGCCGGATTGGCGTTCCACTGCGATTGCGGCGTCATCGTGCCGACCGCATCGAAGCTCAGTTGCGCCGCTTGCGAGCCGACAAGTTGTGTCCCCGAATTCGTAAAGATGGTGACCTGGTTTTTGTCACCTGAAATGACGTTGATATCCATCAGCTGCGACAACTGATCGATGTAAGCGTCGCGGTTGTCGAGCAGCGCCGCGGTTGCCGCATCGCCGGGGGTCGATGCAGCAATCTGCTGGTTGAGCGAGGCGATCTGCGTCATCGCCTCGTTGGCTTTGTTCACCGCATCGGAAATCGCGAGTTCGGCGTTGGCGCGCTGCGACTGGATACTGGTGCTCAGCTGATTGATCTGCTGGGCGAGAAGTTGCGCGCTGTTGATCACGCCCGTGCGGGCACCCGGATCGTCGGGGCTGGTCGAAAGCACCTGCAATGCGGTCGTGAAACTGTTGTAGACACCCTCCAGGGACGTGGCGGAGCCCGGCTGCCCGTAAATCTCCTGGAGCTGCGAGTACATTCTTGCCCGCGTATCGGCGTAGGATGCGCCGGAATTTTCGATACGCAGTTGCCGCTGGATGTAGAGATCGATTTCGCGCTGGATATCGCTGACGCGCACGCCGATGCTGGTCGACGTGCCGGTCGCGACCTGGTCCATCACCTTGCGCGTGTAGCCGGGCGTGTCGGCGTTCGCGACGTTCGCCGCCACAAGCGCGATGCCGGCTTGATTGACCTGCAGGCCGGAGAGAGCCGAAGAAAGCGCTTGCGTGAGACTCATAGTCCGGCCCTGGTTACTGACAGTAGGCGCTTATCCTGTAGTCCGATCACCGAATGACGTTGAGCAGGTCTTGCGACATCTGGTTTGCGGTCGTGATCACCTTGGTGTTCGCGGAGTAGGCTTGCTGCGTCACAATGAGTTTGGTGAATTCGGTCGCGATGTCGGTGTTCGACGCCTCGAGCGACTGTCCGATGATCTTGCCGGACGACCCCGCCAGTGCGGGCCCTGACTCATTGGTCAGCTGATAAGCGCCACCGTCGAGCGCCTTCAGGTTGTTCGGGCTGTTGAAGTGGACCAGCGGCACCTGGGCGAGAGCGACGTTTTGCCCGTTGGAGAAGGTTCCGATGATGTTGCCGGCGTCACTCACTGCGATTGATTTCAACTGACCGGCCGCATAGCCGTTCTGCTGCAAATTGTTGACGGTGGCCACGCCGCTGGTGTTGGCAAATTGCGTGATGCCGCCGGTCGGGCTGGCAATGTTGAGATTGCCGATCGTCGTCGTATTGATGGTCACGCCGGTCAACGGAATGTTGGTGACCGGCGGGTTCAACTGGCCGTTTGCGTCGAACGCAAAACTAATGTTGGAATTGATCCACGCAGGGTTGGTGCCGGTTGCCGTCGCATCGGTCTGGTAGAACAATTCCCACGTGTCGGTGCCGCCGGCCGCGACGCTGTCGACCTTTGCCCATCGAAGCTGGAGATTGGCCGGCGTGCCGATCGCGTCGTAGATCGTCACCGAACCCCCATCGATCGTTTCATTCACGAAGGTGCTGACGTCCTGGCCGACGACCACACCGGCTCCCGCAATGGTGGGATCGTTACCCACCGAAAAGTCCGCCGGATTGAGCAACTCGGAATTCGGGGTTGTTGGGATATAAGCGTTCGTTTGCGGCAGCGATGGCAGGTTGATGCCGTAACCTACCTGGCTCGTTGCGCTGGCCGGGAGGAAGTTGCCCTGGAATTGCAGCGGAGCCGCCACGCTCCCCACCGGATTGCCGGTCGTGGGGTCAATCAGAATGCCCTCAAGGAAGTACCCGGAACCGTTGACTAGGTACCCGTTCGCATCCAGCTGGAAATCGCCGCGCCGGGTATAGCTGTCGATGCCGCCGAACAGCGGCTGGTTGCCGCTGAATCCCGTTGGCGCCTGCACGATAAAATAGCCATTGCCGTTGATCGCCATGTCCGTCGTGGACTTGGTGCTCTGGATCGTGCCCTGGACATTGTTCGTGGCGCGCGAATTCGCGATGACGCCGCCGGCGATCTGGCGCGTCGGCACCGAGTCGCCCGGAATCATGTTCGCGAAACTCGTATCGATGCCTTTGTAAGCCGTCGTCTGCGAGTTCGCGATGTTGCCCGAAATGTTCTGCATCGCGAATGACTGCGCATTCAAACCACTGACCGCAGTTGTGAGAGCGTCGAACAAACCCATGAGTCATCTCCGAAAACGAGACACACTTCGCCCCTGCCGGGGCTTTGAATCCTGGCCGGTTCGTCGCAATGGCCGTGCCACTTAAATTATCTTGATATATCAATATGTTATAAGAAAACGGCGGCCGCGATGGGCCGCCGCTTCTGGTTCTTTCTGCCGTCAGACGGCAGATTTTGCCGACTAGGTCACGATGACGACGATGCCTGCGGCTCGAACTTCAGCGCGACGCCGTTCATGCAATAGCGCAATCCGGTCGGCGGCGGACCATCGTCAAACACGTGGCCGAGATGGCCGAGGCAGCGTTTACAATGCACCTCGGTGCGCGTCATGAAGAACGAGCGGTCGGTCTTGGTTTCCACCGCATCGGGCAACGGCTGATAGAAGCTTGGCCAGCCGGTGCCGCTCTCGAACTTCGTATCCGATGAGAACAGCGGCAGGTCGCAGCCGGCGCAGGCGAATATACCTTTGCGCTTTTCACGATTGAGCGGGCTGGTGCCGGCCCGTTCCGTGCCGTGCTTGCGCAGAACATCGTATTGGTAGGCCGTAAGCCGCTTTCGCCATTCGGCGTCCGATAGGCTGCGATAGTCGATCGTTTCAGTCGTTGTCATGGCTCCTGCCTCGCCGTTCCTTGTGGCGGTCAAAAGCGCTGCGAGCGCCACGCCTGCAGTTAAAAGAGCGCGCCGATTGATCATTCGGCAATCTCCCTCGTTCACGCCCCACAGCCATTCAAGTGGTTGGTCGGAAGACCAGATTCCAGGAGGTCTTCGTTGTGTTTGGCACGCTTGGCCAAAAAGAACCAATCAACTCGCGGTCGCGCCGCGATCACGTTCCCGTTAAAGCTTGGCCATTCAATGCGATAATTCGCCCTAGACGACTCAGCGGCGCTTTTTTACCCCTGAATGCAAGGGGATTCGCATGCCGTCGTCGCCGGTACCGAAACGCGAGACGTTCAAGGTGCCGCAGGCTTTCGCGCAGGCACTCGCGCTCCATACCGAGGGGCGTCTGATCGAGGCGGAGAGCATCTATTCCGAGGTGCTCGCCCATCGGCCCGATCATTTCGACGCTTTGCAGATGCTCAGCGTCATCAAGCTTGCGAAGGGCCAGCCGAGCGAGGCCCTGCAGCTGATCTCGCAGGCGATGCGCATGCGCAAGCCCTCGCCGCAAATCTTGGTGAACTATGGCATGGTCTTGCATGCGCTCGAGCGCAGCGAGGAAGCACTCGCAAGCTTCGACGATGCACTGAAGCAGAAATCGAAATTTGCTGAAGCGCACAACAACCGCGGCGCGGTCCTGTCGTCCCTTGGCCGCAATGAAGAGGCGATTGACTGCTTTCATAAGGCGCTTGCGCTGAAGCGGGACTATGCAGACGCCCACTACAACCTCGGTTCGTCGCTGCGCGTGCTGGGCCGCTACGACGAGGCGTTGACGAGCCTCGATCGCGCTCTCGCGTTGGAGCCGAAACACGTCAAGGCACTGAATAACCGCGGCGCCGTCATGGAAGGGCTCAATCGCCTGCCCGAAGCGCTCGTGGACTACGAACGCGCGCTCGCGCTCAACCCTGTCTTCACCGAGGCTCGCAATAATCGCGGCCGTGTCCTGCTCGGCCTTGATCGCGCCGACGATGCGATCGACAATTTTACAGCCGCGCTAAAGTACAATCCGCGCGATGCCGAGGCCTGGTATCAGCGCGGCCGTCTGCTGCTGGAGATCAGCCGCTATGAGGAAGCTGCCGTCGATCTCACGCAGGCTCTCGCGATCGAGCCGGGGCATGCGGAAGCGCGCCTGGCCTCATGTTTTGCCGAATTGCCGGTCATCTACAAAAATGAGGCCGAAATCGCCCAGCGTCGCGCGGCCTATGAAGAGAAGCTGCGTGCACTTGGCGAGGACGTTGAGCGTAAAGCGCTCAAAGGCGATCTGATCAAGGCGATCGGCGCCCGCCATCCGTTCCTGCTCGCCTACCAGGGTCAAAACGACCGCGCGCTGCAGCAGGTCTATGGTGACATTATCAACCGGATCGTCGCACAACGCTTTTCTCCGCCGCCGCTGCCGCCGCCGCCCGCGCCGGGCGAGGTGATCCGTGTCGGCATCGTCAGCAGCTTTTTCTACCGCCATTCCAACTGGAAAATCCCGATCAAGGGATGGGCCGGCCAGCTCGACCGGAAGCGTTTTCACATCACCGGCTATCACCTTGGCGCCATCCGCGACGAGCAAACCGAAGCCGCCTCCCGCCTGTGCGACCGCTTCGTCCACCGCACGCTGGATACAAACGGCTGGCGGCGCGAAATTCTCGCCGACGCGCCGCACATCCTGATCTATCCCGGACTGCTCATGGACATCTCGTCGATCCAGCTGGCGGCGCAACGGCTTGCCCGCGTGCAATGCAATTCCTGGGGCCATCCGGAAACCAGCGGCCTGTCGACAATGGACTACTTCCTGTCGAGTGACCTGATGGAGCCGCCGGACGGGGACGCGTTCTACACCGAAAAACTTGTGCGGCTGCCGAACCTGTCGATCTACTACGAGCCTGTCGTCTCGGAGCCGGTCGCGGTGACGCGCGAGGAGCTCGGTCTGCGTCCAAACGCGGCCGTATTCTGGAGCGGCCAATCGCTCTTCAAGTATCTGCCGCAATACGACGATGTGTTCGTGCGCATCGCGCGCGAAGTCGGCGATTGCCAATTCGTCTTCCTGCGCCATTTCGGCGCGCCGAAGATCACGACGATCATCCGCGAACGGCTGGAGCACGCTTTTTCTGCAGCAGGCATGCGCGCCGACGATCATTGCGTCTTCCTCAATCGTCTGAGCCAAAGCAAATTCGTGGCGGCGGCCGGCCTCTCCGACGTGTTCCTGGACAGCATCGGCTGGTCGGGATGCAACTCGGCGCTGGAGTGCCTTGCCCAGGCATTGCCGGTCGTCACGTTCGAAGGAAAAACAATGCGCGGCCGCCATTGCGCGGCGATTCTGCGGATGCTGGACGTCCCCGAGACGATTGCCACGACGACCGAAGACTATGTCGCGATCGCGGCCCGTCTCGGCCAAGACAGGCAATTCCGGCAGACAATTTCGACGCGAATGGCCGCAAATCGGGACAAAGTGTATCGCGATCGCGCGCCGGTGACGGCGCTGGAAGACTTCATCGAACGGTCGGTGCGCGGCTAAGCCGCTTTGCCAAATCTCTTTGTCGCACTGCCGCTTCCCTATATGAATAATGGGCAATCGGCAGAGGGAAGTGTTTTATGCGTTTTGAAGGCACCAAGGCCTATGTGGCAACCGACGACCTTAAGATCGCGGTCAATGCCGCAATTACGCTCGAGCGGCCTCTGCTGGTCAAAGGCGAGCCCGGCACGGGCAAGACCGTGCTGGCGCTCGAAGTCGCCAATGCGATTGGCGCCCCGCTGATCGAATGGCACATCAAGTCCACCACCAAGGCGCTGCAGGGCCTCTACGAATATGACGCCGTGTCGCGCTTGCGCGACAGCCAGCTCGGCGACGAGCGCGTCAAGGACATCCGAAACTACATCAGGCGCGGCAAGCTCTGGGATGCATTTGTTGCCGAAGAGCGCCCTGTCCTCCTGATCGACGAGATCGACAAGGCCGACATCGAGTTTCCGAACGACCTGCTGCAGGAGCTCGACCGTATGGAATTCTTCGTCTACGAAACCGGCGAGACCGTGAAGGCGCGGCGGCGACCGATCGTGGTCATCACCTCAAACAATGAAAAGGAACTGCCCGACGCTTTTTTGCGGCGATGCTTTTTTCACTACATCCGGTTTCCCGATGCCGAAACGATGCGCGCGATCATCGAAGTACATTTCCCCGGCATCAAGCAGAGGCTGGTCGCGGAAGCCTTGAGGCTGTTCTACGAAATCCGCGACGTCCCCGGCATGAAGAAGAAGCCGTCGACATCCGAGCTTCTCGACTGGCTCAAGCTGCTGATGGCCGAAGACATCGGTCCGGAAACGTTGCGCGAGCGCGACCCCAAAAAACTTATTCCGCCGCTGCATGGAGCCCTGATCAAGAACGAGCAGGACGTGCACCTGTTCGAGCGGCTTGCCTTCATGGCGCGGCGAGAAGGCCGCTGACGTCAGGTCCCCGGCCGTTCGGCGCCGGACTCCGGCGCGCTGTCGGGCGGACTGTCCGCCTTGCTATTCGGCGCCGAGGCCTCAGCCACCCCCTGCCCCGGTGGCGCCAACCAGCCCTGTTCCTTGGCGTAGACCAGGACTCGGTCGGCAATGGCGCGCCCGAGACGCCGTGCCGGAACTTCTACGTCGGGCGACAACCGCTCGTTCGGACTGCCTGTCGATGCCACAACCCCGGCGATCTCCGCATTGCGGGCAGCGGCGACCTTGGGGGGCACCGCGGGCTCACGCCTGGCTGCCATTGGTTCGACATCGAAAGTCAGCACCTGGCGCCTGCTTCCGGATGACAACAGCGAGGCACTGACGGCCGCGACCACATGCCCCCGCCCCGCCCCGAAGCCGAAGCTGTTCTTGTTCTTGGCCGTGACCGGCTCGCCCGGACGCAGCCCGCCCGACACGACGAGGGCGCTCTGATTAAGTGTGACGGCGTCCTCCCCGCCCGGCTGCGCCTCGAGGCCGGATTCGCGAAGGCTCGCAACGACGGTGGCGACGATCTCGTCGTTGACCCGTTCGGTCGTGCGCTGACGGCGTTCATGCGTGGGATAAGCGCCGACCTTGCGTTCAAGGCGCGCCGTATAACCGCGATCGATGGCGACCACATCGGAGGCGAAGGTGAAATCGGAGACGAGAATGATCTTCGGCTTCGGTTCGGCGCCGGCGACTCCGGTCTGGAGGCCGTTGTAAATAGTGCAGCCGCCCAGCAGCAGCCCGGCGAGCGCCACAACCAAGCCAGTCAGAGCGGGTGAACGCATCGGCATTGCGATCCTACGGTGCGGCAACGGTATCTTTGCGCGCTGCGCGCACCTGGCGGCGGGCACGCGCGCGCGCGCGGTAGCCGGAAAATTCCTCTTCGAAACGATCGAATGGCCTTGTGCCCCAGTAAATTCCCTGGGCGACGATGCGGCCGAGCAGGCCACCGGCCCAGACCAATTCATAGGGCGCGAATAGCCGCCAGGTCTGATCGCTGTCGACAATGCCGCGCGCGACGAGGTCGCCTGCCATCGCGCTGGTGTTGAGGCCGTGGCCGCCGAAACCGCTCGCCAGCCAGACGCCACGTTCGATCTCGCCGATTTGCGGCATGCGATGAACCGTGCGCCCGAATGTGCCGTTCCATAAATGAGCAACCTCGATTTTTCCGAGGTCAGGAAACGTGCGCCGGACATCGTTGGCCAACGCTCTCCCAACAAAGCGCGGATTGGCTTCCCAGGCGCGCATGCGGCCAGACCATTGCAGGCGGTCGCCTCCGACGATGCGATAATGATTGTCGGCACGATCGGAGTCGCTGACAGCGCCGTGATAGCGGACGATGTCGTGCAGGATCTCGCCGATCGGCTCTGTGACCATGACGAAGGTCGTGACCGGCAACAATGTCGCCGCCAGTTGCGGCATCAACGCGCCGAGGTGAACATTGCCGGCGAGCACGACGTGCGCCGCGCGCACGCGGCCATCGGGCGTGACGATACGCTTGCGCACGCCGGCCGGATCAAGCGACACCGCCGGCGTCGCCTCGAAAATGCGTGCGCCGGCTTTTTCGGCGAGTGCCGCAAGTCCGAGTGCATAGTTGTGAGGATCAATGTGAAAAGCCTGCCGGTAATGGACCGCGCCGAAATATCGCGGGCTGCGCAGTTGCTCCCGAACTCTTTCCGCCGGCCAGAATTCGACGTCGGCGCCGATCCAGCGCATGCGTTCGGCTTCGGCGCGTAGCGCTGTCGTATTGTCCGTCTTCGAAACATGCAGCCAACCGTTGATGAGGTCGACGCCGGGCATGCTGGTGTCAAGAATTGTGCGCCGGACATACTCGAGACCCTGCTCGGAAAGGGCCCAGAGCTGCTTTGCATGATCGAGGCCGGTGCGCCCGACGATGTCGTCGATGTCCTCAAAATAGCCGGGCAGCACAAATCCCAGGTTACGGCCCGAAGCCGCCCAGGCCACCTGGGCCGCTTCCAGTACCGCAACCGACCAGCCCCGCTGGGCGATCTCGCGTGCCACCGTGAGGCCCGCAAGCCCGGCCCCGATCACGCAAACGTCGACGTCGAGATCGAGATTGAGGCGCGGACGGTCCGGCCGTGCAACGCTCGTCGCCTCATACCAGCCGGCTTCCATGACTACATGTCTTCCATTGGCTCAACGATACGAATTTGCCGCAGCACGCGGCGCGGCGGCGGACACATGCTAGACTGGGCCGTGCCGCTGTCGACCCCCATAGCATGACCATGCGACGTCTCTTGCTATTTCGTCACGCCAAGGCCGAACGTTCCGAACCGGGCATGGAAGACCGTGCACGCCGGCTGGCAGAGCGTGGACAAAAGGATGCCGCGACGGTCGGCGCCTATATGGCGTCCCACGCCTTGGTCCCGGACCGCGTGATGACCTCCCCTTCGGCGCGCACGCAGGAAACCTGGAAATTCGCGGCTCCCGCCTTCAAGCCGGCCCCGGCGGTCACTCCGGTCGAACGGCTTTACGACGCAACACCCCACGACATCCTTGGTGTCATCAAGGGAGCCCCGCCCGCCACCCGAACCCTCCTCATCCTGGGTCACAATCCCGGCCTGCACGCAGTCGCATTGATGCTCGTCGCTTCGGGCGATATCGAAACCCGCGAACGCCTGCGGGAAAAAATGCCAACTTGCGGTTTGGTGATCATCGATTTCGCATTCGATGACTGGGGAAAACTACATCCTCAATCCGGGCGGCTGGAGCGTTTCGTCACTCCCAAGTCACTGTCTACAGCCGCTAATTGAGGCCATAACCGGCACTCAACGCGCGCACGAAAACATGTCATGATTGCAGCCTTGCAGCGAAACGAGGGGCGCTGTCATGTACAACAAGATTTTGGTGCCGGTCGATCTTGCTGATACCGATTTGGCGAAGCCCGCCATCAGTACGGCAGTGGAGATGGCACTTAGCTCTAACGGATCGGTGCGCCTGGTGAATGTCCTGGCAATGACGCCGGTCATGCTGGCGGAATACGTGCCGCCCGATTTCGATGTCCAGCAACGCAAATCGGCCGAAGAGGCATTGAGCATTATTGCGCAGGAATGCGGTCTTGATGCGGGGCGGGTTTCCGCAACGGTGCGTCAGGGTGGCATCTATCACGAGGTGCTTGAGGAGGCGAAAAGCTTCAACGCCGATCTGATTGTGATGAGCTCGCACCGTCCGGCGATGCGCACCTATTTTCTGGGGTCGAACGCCGGCCACGTTGTGCGCTATGCAAAATGCTCCGTCCTGGTGGTACGCAACTGAAGGAACGCACCAGCGAGCCTATTCCCGCGGCATGACGTCGGCTGGAAGCGCGTCCGGCCGATAGGTGCCTGGTCGATTCCGGCGAAAGAAATTGCCGGCCTGCCAGAGATAGAAACCAAGGAAGGCACCGACGATCGCCGCGCCGCTCGTCTCACCCGCTTGCAGGGCGCGCACAATAAGAACGGCAAGCCCGATTCCAGCTCCCACAAAAACCAGAATGCCCAGCCAATAGATCAGCGGATTGCTCCCGCGCTCGAACTGGGTCGCGCCGTTCGCCCGCGAGATGCGCCGATGCAATTCCCTGACAAATGAGGAATAGGCGCCGTCAAGCCGCTCCTGTTCCATCATGCTTTTCCATGAGCTCGAGCTGATCAGCAGCTTCGGAGACCCGTCGGCCCACAGCTCCGTCACGAAACGGTGCGGCTGCATGCTGTGCGGCCGGTAGGACATGCGCAAGCGCCGGACACGATCAAAGGGGATGCTGCCGGATCGCACACCGACGGCCCAGTCGATGCCACGTTCGGTCAGGCCAAACTCGCGAAATGCCCCGAAGACGGATGGCCGGTAGCTGTAGGAGACAGTTTCGCCAGTGGCGTCAGCGACCTGCTCGATCATGCACCCTCCCCCGTGTCGTCAGCGGACGTGTGCCTTCTGGGTCACGAACCGTCGCAAAACGATTTGCAAGAAACTCACAGGCCATATGGGCGAGTGTTTCCAAGGTCAAAGGTATATAATATCGTGAGCTTGCTACTGCGGCGTTTTGGGGCTGTTCGCAGGCGTTCGGGTTGGGGAGGCGTCGCTATGGCGAAGTTGTCGGACCTTTTTGGCCGGAAAGGCCTGGCCGGGCCCGACAAATTGACCGGCGGCCGAAACGGCAACGGCGGCGACCCTATCTCCATTGAAAACTTGTCCGATGTCGGCTCGCGCATGGGCGAGGAAAACGAGGTTTTGCGCAACCTCCTGACCGACACCGGGCGCAAGATCGGCGAGCTCGATGACCTCAAGGCGGCCTTCGACAAGCTGGTGGCGCCGTTCAACAGCACGTTGCGCGCGCTTGAACAGGAAAAATCGCAGACCCTGAGCCTGTCAGGCATGCTGGCCGAGGCCCGTACGGCCTACGAGACCCTGCGCACCGAGTTTTACCAGATCGACCGGAAAGCGACCGCGCTTGAGGCCGAAGTTGAAAAGCTGCGTGAGGACCTCGAGCTGTCGCGCGAAACAAATCGCGGGCTCGAAAGCGCCCGGCTGGAGTTAACCGACGATCTCAACGCGATGCGTGCCCATGCTTCCGAGCTTGACCGGCAGCTTGCGCATGAAACCACGCAGCGTCGCGCGCTGGGCGAAGCCCGTCGTACCTTGCAGGACCAGCTCGATGCCGCCGAAAAGCGCATCGTTCAGCTTGAGGGGGAGCTCGCTGCTGCGCGTGAGAAGCTGACACTTCTCGACGACGAGAAGCGGTCGCTGCAGATCGCCATCGATCAGGCTCTCAACGAAACCGCGCGGCTGACCCGGCGGTTGACCGAAAGCGAGAACACGCTGACCGCGACCCGCGCCCAGCTCGGCAAAGTCGAGTCAAGCTTTGCCGAAGCCTATGCGGAACGCGGCCGCCTCGGTGCGGCCCTCGACGAGGCGAAAGAACAGCACCTGGCCGAACGCAACAGCCTGAACATGCGCCTTGATGCCTTGCAGTCGCGCTCCGCGACCTCAGAACGGCTGCTGTCTGAGGCGCGGCAAAATCTCATCGTCCGCACAGAGGAAGTGCGCGCCTTCGACCGCAAATCTGTCGAAGCGACGATCGCCCGCAACAACGCTGAAAAGCGTCTTGCGCAGATCGAAGCGCAGCACGAGGCCCGCGAGCGCCAGATCAGGGATCATGAGCAGGCGCGCACGGCCTTGGCCGAACGCAACAACGCACTCACCAAGACATTGAAAGTGCGCGAAACCGGTTTGGCACGCGCCGAAGAAAAGATCGCCGCGCTCACCGAACGGAACGGGCATCTGGAAGCAGACATTCAGGTAAGCCGCACAAACATCGAGAAGCGCATCGAAGATCTTAATTCGGCGCTGCAGCGTGAACGCATGGAGCGGGCTGTCGTCGAGGGCGCGCTGGAAGCCGCCCGCAAGGACAATTCCCGCCTGCAGAGCGAGGTCGCCGCGCTGCGGTCCACCCTGCGCCGGGGCGTGCCGCTGGAGGATGCGCCGGTGCCGCCCGCCGAGGCTGCCAACGATGAAGCGCCATCCAAAAGCAAGCGCGTGAAGGGGGCCGAAGGCCCGTAGCGTATGGCCGGCGGAAAGGGCTGAACGGCGTCTAACGCAGGATTTGAAGCGCGGGTAAAGTCCCGCCCTTTTTTATTCTGTGCCCGCGCAACTGACAAACGCGGACGCCGCCCCTATATGACGCCCATGCGGATCCTGTACGTCGCAGCGCCTCTGTTCGCGTTGCTGGCATTTTCGGTCTGGTTCGCCGCCGTCGCCTGGGAACGCCTCGGCGGCGAGGCGATCCCCACTTATGGGTATGTGGCGATTGCCGGGGGCGTACTATTTTCACTCCTGGTCGGAGGGGGGCTGATGGCGCTGGTCTTTTATAGCAATCGGCACGGCTACGACGACCTGAGCGGCGGCGACAGCGATCGGCGCTGAGCCGTCATTCTGAATTTTCATACGTGACGGCGTATCGCACGCGCGCGAGACAGGCTATGTATGCCGCGCGCCGGGAGCGATCGGGAAAGTCATGAACAAGAGCCTTGTCCAGGAAGAATTCGGCAAGACTGCCGCAAGCTATCTGACCAGCAAGCCGCACGCGCTAGGTAAAAGTCTCGAACGTCTGGTTACCCTCACCTCCCCGCAAAAGAGCTGGCATGTCCTCGACGTCGCGACCGGCGGTGGTCATGTCGCCTACGTTTTCGCGCCGCATGTCGCGCGTGTATGGGCCACCGACATCACCCAGGAAATGCTCGATATGGTGAAGGCCGAGGCGCAGAAGCGCGGCCTGTCGAACGTGCGAACCGCCTACGCCAAAGCCGAGGCGATGCCGTTCGAAGATGCGAGTTTCGATCTGGTGACCTGCCGCATCGCGCCACACCATTTCGACTCAATTCCCGCCTTCCTCGGCGAGGTCCACCGTGTGCTCAAGCCGAATGGCTTGTTCGCGCTGGTCGATAATGTCGTGCCGGAAGGAAGCGTCGGCGATTACATCAATGCCTTCGAGCGCTTCCGCGACCCGAGCCACCTGCGTGCCTGGACGATGCAGGAATGGCGTGACACCTTGAAGAAGACCCGACTGGCGATCGAGCACGAAGAAGAGATCTACAAAAAAATGGAATTCAAGAGCTGGGCGAGCCGCCACGATGCAACGATGCAGGCGCTGCTGCGCTCCATGCTTGCGGAAGTCACTCCGGCGGTGAAAGCAGCACTGGAGCCCCAGGGCGCAGATGCAGAGCTCACCTTCCGGCTCTGCGAAGGTCTGTTCATCGCCAAACGCACGTGAGCGAAGGCGCCGGCGGCCCCAAAGACCGGTTTTGCGGCAAGCCAAAATTCTGCATTTTTGCGGCGGGACGGCCGAAAAGGTGCCTTTCAGTAAGTGATTGGTACGTCATC
>DATBTA010000147.1:0-10781 GCA_036559505.1 Pseudolabrys sp.
TCATGGAGACGAACCGTGTGTTTCATCCGGATGCTCCGAACAAAGTGACACGGGGCTCGGCGTAGCTGCGCTCGACCAGGCATGCTGCACTCGCGAGCCGCGGCGTTGCGCGCCGGCGAACGCCCGCACCGCCGGCGGGACCGGCGCAATAAAGTGCCTCGACCTCGTCAAGCAACATCTCGATCTGTGCCACATCGGCCGACTGCGCGGAAAACCGCAGACGTATGTCTTCGGATTCCGATGCACTCAGGTCGGGCGCAACAGCGCTATTGCCGAGCACACTCACTGCACCGATCGCATCGACACGTATCAAAAGGCCTGGGGCACGCCGCCGCATGCGCTCGCGGATGACCTCGGCCGCCAATGCGGCGCGGGCCGCGGCGTTGATGCCGGCGTAGGAAATCTCGGCTTCGCCAAGGAGGCCGCCTTCGACGCACACCGTGGCCTTGAGCATCTCCGGCGCCGGCTTGCCGCGCGCGCCGGCCACGCGCACGCGGTCCTTGCCGATCTCGAGGACATCGACGCTGGTGAGATCGAGCACGACATCGGGCGCGAGATAGGCGGCCGGATCGTGAATCTCGTAGAGCAATTGTTCGATAACGGTGAGCCGGTTGATCACGCCGCCGGTGCCGGCAGGCTTGGTGATGACGATGTCACCGTCGGAGGCGATTTCCGCGATCGGGTAGCCGACTTCCGCAAGACCGGGAACGTCCTTGTATCCGGGATCGGCAAAATATCCGCCCGTCACCTGCGCGCCGCATTCGAGCAGGTGTCCGGCGAGCGTTCCGGCCGCGAGGCGATCCCAGTCGTCGGCACGCCAGCGGAACGCATGCAGCAATGGACCGAGCGCGAGCGCGGAATCCGCGACCCGTCCAGTCACGACGATATCGGCGTTCTGGTCGAGCGCGTGGGCGATCGGCTGCGCGCCGAGGTAAAGGTTTGCGGAGATGATGTCGCGCATCTGCGCCAGAATTTTGCCGCCGGTTTCGCGCCTCGCGAGCTCGCTCGCCGAGAGCCGGCCGCTGAGGTCATCGCCTTCGATGATCGCGATGCGCGGCGGGGACAGGCCGAGCGATCGTGCGATTTCGGCGATACGCCGAGCCGCCATCGGCGGATTGGCGGCGCCAAAGTTGCCAACGATCCTGATGCCAGCCGCGAGACACTGTTTGAGCACCGGCGTCAGCAAGCGGTCGAGCGCGGGACTGTAGCCGCGCGCCGGGTCTTTCCGACGCTCAAGCTGGCAGAGGGCCAGCGTGCGCTCGGCGAGAGTCTCATACATTAGAAAGCGCGGACCTGAATGTGTGGCCAGCGCCTCGACCACCGGAACTCCTGCGTCGCTGCGATCGCCCGCAAACCCGGCCGCCGACCCTATGAAGACTTTGGCGTCCATCAGACCATCCGCACGCAGATCACGCACCGGCCACAAAAAGTTCGAGTGGCGTTGTTCAGCCCGGGATTTCCATCGGCACCATCGCCGCGTCCTTCGAGTTGCGCAGCGTGAGCGACGTTTTCACGTTGCGCACATTCGGCGCGGCAGTCAGCTTCTCGACAAAAGCCTGGAAGGTCTTCAAGTCGGGCGCGACGCACTTGAGCACGAAGTCGATCTCGCCGGAGAGCATCCAGCACTCGCGCACCAGCGGCTGCGCGCGCACAAAATTCTCGAAGGCGACCAGATCAGCTTCCGCCTGGCTCGACAGGTGGACCATTGCGAAGACGGTTACCTCGTAGCCGAGCTTTTTCTCGTCGAGCAGCGCGCGGTAGCTCTTGATGTAGCCCGCCTCTTCCAGCGCGCGGACGCGGCGCAGGCACGGCGGCGCCGAAATGCCGACGCGGCTCGCCAACTCCACGTTGGTAATGCGGCCATCCTCCTGAAGCTCCTTGAGGATCTTGCGGTCGATGGCGTCGAGGCGAGCGGGCACAAGGCACTCCACAAACGGACGGCCGGATCGGCCATGAACCATTCATACCGCGAAATAATATTTCGCGAAACAATATTGCGCGCTCCTGAGATCGTGATGGCCGATACAGCCTTAGACTGTGGGTGCGACGGGTTGCGTATCTTGCATAGCTCGGCGCGAAGCCATACATCCTGCTCAGCAAAAGAGCCGGCCACTGTCCGGCCACGCGGGCCACAAGCGCTCAAAAGCGCCCGCCAGGGGGTGCACACGTACATGACAAAGACCACCCACGCGAAAGTCGTGATCGTTGGCTCGGGTCCGGCCGGGTACACGGCTGCCGTTTATGCCGCGCGTGCAATGCTGGAGCCGATCCTGATCCAGGGCATTCAGCCCGGCGGCCAGCTCACAATCACCACCGACGTCGAGAATTATCCCGGCTTCGCCGAGGTCATCCAAGGCCCGTGGCTCATGGAGCAGATGCAGGCGCAGGCCGAGCATGTCGGCACCCGCATCGTCACAGATCACGTCAACAAAGTGGAATTGTCGCAGCGGCCCTTCAAGCTGATCTGCGATTCCGGCGACGTCTACCTCGCCGACGCGCTCATTATTGCGACCGGCGCGCAGGCGCGCTGGCTCGATTTGCCGTCGGAGCAGAAATTCAAAGGCTATGGCGTATCGGCCTGCGCGACCTGTGACGGCTTCTTCTATCGCAACAAGGAAGTGATCGTGGTCGGCGGCGGCAACACCGCGGTCGAAGAGGCGCTGTTCCTCACCAATTTCGCCTCCAAGGTCACGGTCGTGCACCGACGCAACGCGTTCCGCGCCGAAAAGATCCTGCAGGACCGCCTGTTCAAGCACCCCAAGATCGAGGTGATGTGGGACAGCGTGCTGGAGGACGTCACCGGCGCCGAGAACCCGCTCAAGGTGAGCGGCGTGAAACTCAAGAACATAAAAACCGGCGCGATCACCGAACGGAAGGTCGACGGCGTGTTCATTGCGATCGGTCACCAGCCGGCCTCGGAACTGTTCGCCGGCCAGGTGCAGATGAAACCGTCCGGCTACATCGTGACAGAAGGACATTCCACGGCCACGTCGGTGCCGGGCGTATTCGCGGCCGGCGACGTGACCGACGACATCTACCGTCAGGCGGTGACCGCTGCCGGGCAAGGCTGCATGGCCGCGCTCGAAGCGGAGAAATTCCTGGCCGCGCACGAGCATCGCCGCGCGGCGGCGGAGTAGATTATGGCCGCACCCGGGACCACGATGGATTGGGACAAACTGAAGGTGTTTCACGCCGCGGCGGAAGCGGGCTCGTTCACCCATGCCGGCGAACGGCTTGGGCTCTCGCAGTCGGCCGTGTCGCGGCAGGTTTCGGCGCTTGAAGGTGAGCTTTCTGTCTCACTCTTCCACCGCCATGCGCGCGGATTGATTCTCACCGAGCAAGGCGAGCTGCTTTACCGCACGGCGCATGAAGTCTTCATGAAGCTCGAGGCGGCACGCACCAAGCTGACGGACAGCCGCGAGCGGCCGAATGGTGAGCTCAAGGTGTCGACCACGCCGGGCATCGGCGTGCACTGGCTCACGCCCCGGCTCGGCGAATTCCTCGACCTTTATCCCGACATCCACATCACGCTGATCACGACCGATGAGGAGTTGGATCTGGCGATGCGGGAGGCCGACGTCGCCATTCGCCTGCGCCAGCCGACACAGCCGGACCTGATCCAGCGCAAGCTGTTCTCGGTGCACTCACATGCTTATGCGTCGCCGGACTACCTCAAGCGCTTCGGCACGCCGCGCACGCACGACGACCTCGACAAGCACCGTATCGTCCTTCTCGGCGGCGGCGTCGTTCCGGCGCATCTGCAGAACCGAAGATGGCTGCTTGAGATCGGCCGCGACGGCAAAGGTCCGCGCTCGCCACATCTGACCGTGACGAACGTGCTCGGCGTGCTACGCGCGTGTCAGCGCGGACTCGGGGTCGCGATGCTGCCGGATTACCTGGTGGAAGAAAACGGCGGGCTGGTGCAGCTTTTCGGCGAGGCCGACACGCTCGCGATGGACGCCTATTTCGTCTATCCGGAGGAACTCAAGTCGGTCGCGCGTATCCAGGTTTTCCGCGACTTCCTCGTCGCCAACGCACAACGCTGGCATTTTTAGCTTTATTCAACATCTCGTGTTTCGGCTGACGAAAATCGCAGCCGTCGCCATTTCATTGGACATCAAACGATTTGCGACTACGCATGGCTGACATGCGGCCATCGGCGTTGATGCTAAGCGCCGACGTTCGCATACTGCGTACTCGCTGTTGCGCCGGGTGCGTATCCTCCCAGAATCACCGGTGCGCAGCTTGTTCCCCTCTGGAAGTTGTTGCCGGCCCCCACGCCGGCAAATACTGAAACCGGGCCCCATTCGGGGCCCGGTTTTTTCTGGCGCGCACGGATTGCAACGCACGGTCCGGTCGTGTTCCGCCTGGCCGCCCCGAGGCGTGGCCGCGGTATCTCGACACGGCACAGCATCACGCCGTTGTCATGCCGCACCCCTACATTTCGGCCATAAACGTGCCTCACGTAAAAGTCATGGGTATAACCGGTGAAATGGAAGCCGGAAGCGCCCGCCGGGCGCACGATGGCCATACGTTGATTCTAGGCCTCAGCCTGAAAAGCTGCGGCAAATTGGGGGTCCATAAGCTGACCGTGCAAATTAGCCACACTACCCAATTGTTCGGCTTGGACTATTGGGAAAAACGTAACTCGCTAAGGACTATCAGATAGACTGGCCGGGACATATAAAGGGCCCGCCTGCCCTGTGACAGTTTTGGGAGAAAGTGGTGAAAAGTCCTCGATTTAGCGCCTTGCTGGCCTCGACGGCCGTAGCGCTCGTTTTGGCCGTGTCCAGCCATGCAGGCCTGGCGCAGCAAGCCGACAAGGCCACCGAAGCAGCCGTGCCGATGCCGGATACCACGCTCCCCCCGCCGCTGACGATGAAGGATATCGAAAAGCCGGCCGCCCAGGCAGCGCCTGCACCGATTATGAAGGACGAGCCGAAACAGACCGCCACCACGCCGGCGGCTGAACCGGCCAAGGCCGCGCCGACGGCGACTGCCGCCAGTGAAATTGGCGACAAGTTGCGCGAGTTGATCACCAGCAAGCAGTTTGACCGGCTGGTCCCGCGAAAGGCTGATCGCGCGGGGATCGAAGCCTATTACAGCGGCCGCAACTATGCGCCGCTGTGGGTGACCAACAACGCGATCAACGACCGCGCCAAATCAGCTGCCGCCTATCTTGCGCAGGTGGACGCGGTCGGTCTCGACCCCAACGACTATCTGGTTCCGAATTTCAAGTCCGGGAGCAGCTTGGACGCGCTGGCTGAGGACGAACTCAAACTGACGCTCTCCGCGCTGACGTTTGCCCGTCACGCGGAGATCGGCCGCATCCATTTCACCCGCGTGGGCGCGGACATCCAGTACGATCTGGTCCCGCCCGATCCGGCGTCCGTTCTGGCAAAGCTCGCAGACGGCAGCGATGCCGGCAAAGTTCTCGACAGCTACAATCCGCCCCAGCCGGAATTCAAGGCGCTGAGGGATAAGCTTGCGGAATTGCGCAAGGGCACGCTCGACACCGGCCCCAAGGCGGAAGCAAAGCCCGACAAGCCGCGCGTGCATGTGGCCGACGGCAAGATCCTGCGCCCGGGCATGAAAGACGCGCGCGTCGTTTCGTTGCGCAAGCGGCTCGACATTGCGGGCGACAAGGACAACCCACTTTACGATGATGCGGTGCGCGACGCGGTCAAGACATTCCAGACGGAAAGCGAACTGGAGGTCGACGGCAATCTCGGCCCGAACACGACGCGCGCCCTCAATGGCGAGCAAAAAGAAGTACGTCGCCCGAGCCACAATCCGATCGATACCATCCTCGTGAACATGGAGCGGTGGCGTTGGCTGCCGCGCGATCTCGGCAACCCGCATGTCGTCGTGAATGTCCCCGACTACACGCTGACGCTGTACAACGACGGCAAGGTGTACTGGCACACCCGCATTGTCGTCGGTAAACCGAACCTGGCGACGCCGATGGTCAGCGCCGAGATGAAATTCATCACGGTCAATCCGACCTGGAACGTTCCGCCCTCGATCATCGAGAAGGAATATCTGCCGGCGCTCGAGCAGGATCCGCAGGCGCTGGAACGCATCGGCCTCAAGCTGACGCAGGATGCCGACGGCACGATCCATATTTCGCAGCCGCCCGGCGCCGGCAACGCGCTCGGCCGCATCCGCTTCAATTTCCCGAACAAGTTCCTCGTCTATCAGCACGACACGCCCGACAAATACCTGTTCGCGCGTGAAAAGCGCGCCTACAGCCATGGCTGCATGCGCGTGCAAAATCCGCTGACCTATGGCGAGAAGCTGCTGTCGCTGGTGCTCCCGAAAGAGCGCTACACCGAGGCGAAACTTGAAAGCATGTTCGGCGGCAGTGAGATCAACATCAACTTCCCGAAAGTCATCCCGGTGCATCTGACCTACCAGACCGCCTTCGTGGATGACGCCGGCAAGTTGCAGCTGCGCGAAGACATCTACGGCCGCGACGCCAAGATGCTCGCGATCATCAAGAGCAACGAACGCAAGGTCGCCGATCTGGCGGTCGAGCGGGCGCCCAACACGTCATCCAAGCCGGTGCGCATGCCGGTCGGAACGTACGGCGGCCCGAGTGGCGGCTACAGCTATGGCGGCGGCAATAACTTCTTCGACTGGCTGTTCAGCCCACCGCAGGGGCGTCCCTATCCGCCGCGCGCGGTGCCGACCTCTCCGCGCAGCAACGGCAACGGCCGTTACAGCTCACGCTAGATCGGCGAAGAACTCTCAAACAGAAGACGCCGGCGCATCACGCCGGCGTTTTCTTTTCGCGGCACGTTGAGGAAGTGGTACAGGCGGGTGGACTTGAACCACCGACCTCTGGTTCCACAGACCAGCGCTCTAACCAACTGAGCTACGCCTGCACAGGCAGCCGACTTTATCGAAGCCGATCCAAGCGGTCGGAACCTAGGTGCCGCCCGCCTTTTTGGCAAGCGCTCCCGCCCAATGGGCAAAACAAAAGCCCGGACATTTCGGTCCGGGCCTTGAACGCTGTATTTGTCCAGAGACGACGCGAGCTCAGGCCGCCTTGCTCAGGGCATTGTTGAATGCACCTTTGATCGGCTCGGCGGTTTCAGTCGCCACTTTCTGCGCGTGCTCGGACAGGTCCTTGGTCTGAGCAACGAGGGTATCAAACTGCTTGCGCAGGAAGGCGCTATAGAGCTCGACGACTTCCGAATACGACTTGGCGTTCATCATCTCGCTCATCAGATCGAAGGCCGCATCGCTGTTGGTGCGCGTGGTTTCGATCAGCTTGAGGCCATAGCTTGCACAGCCCTTGGTGGCCGTGGAATAGGTGTCCTCGAACACATCGGTCGCCTCTTCCGCGACGGTCTTGACCTTCTCGTAGTTCTCCCTGGCCTGGGCGATGCCCTTTTCCGCAAATTCGCGGAACGCAGTCGGGATTTCGAATTTCGGCATTTCAAAGCGGGGCATTTCGAACTTCGGCAATTCAGAGCCGGTTGCACCGATCGCGACCGGTTTCGGCTTGCCCTTCGACGTGGTGGCGGAAGTAGTTTCGGCCATAGCAATCATCCTTGACTAAGGAGGGCCCCTCGATTGATCGGACCATTCGCCCTCCGCAAATCGGTCCTTCTGATGCAAACCCGCCAGCCGACGCAGAACGAACAAATGCCTGACGGAACGTGGGGGCCTTGTACTCTCATTTTTGGTGCATTGCAATAAAAAATATTGCATCGCACAAAATGGCCATAACAAGCCCTTCCCGGCCCGCCGGGCCCGGAACCAGCCTGCGTTAACGGTACCGGCGCTTGGCGTTGGATGGCGCCCGCCGATGCGTGGACGCATCACCGGCAGCCGTATTAAGTCTTTATTAGCCGTAAATATTGCGACACAGGGATGACGGATCCGACGCCGCAGCTTGCAATTCTCCGTGACCCGCAACTCGCGGCGCACGCGCTCGCTCCGGCGCCGGTATGGCTGTGGAGCCCGGATGCCGACCGCATCCTGTGGGCCAACCCCGCAGGCGCAGCAATCTTCGACGCGGCGTCGCCCCGCGAAGCCGCGCTGCTGCGCTTCGACGCACGCCACTCGGCATCCGTTCAGGTCGCCCGCCTGTCGGGCACGCTCCCGCATGGCAGCGCTCCGCGACTGGAGAGGCTGCGGGGTTTTGGGGCGAGCATCGGCGCAACCATTGTCTGTCTGTGCTCGCGTGTCACGCTCGCCGACAACAGCGCCGCGATCCTGATCGCGTCCGCCGAACGAGCCGGAAGAGCTCTTGCCCTCCCGGATCGGGCAACGCGATTGCTGCGCGATTTCGGCCCGGCCGCGGCGATCTTCACCGCCGATGGCGAAATCATCGCCGCGCAGCCCGCAGCAATCGAGCGGATGGGGAACCAACGCGATCTCGTTGCACTCGGCGCCGAAAAACTTGCGCGAGAGGCCAGCCTGAACGGCATGGCAGAAGGCGAGATCCGGGCCGGTCATATCACCATGATCAAGCTCGGCGCGGGCTCGACCTTCGCATTGCTTGTTGTCTTCACCGAACCGGCAGACGCCGCGCGTTCCGGCGCACGCACGAATGCGGTTGCGGACACTCCGAAAATATCGAATCCCGTTGAACTGCAGCTTCAACCGCGTCCGTTCCGTTTCGTCTGGCAAACCGACGCCGAGACGCGCTTCACGCTGACAAGCCAGGAATTCGTCGATCTGCTGGGCTCGAAATCGGCCGCCGTGCTCGGCCGCAGCTGGGCCGAGATCGCCAAGACATTGACGCTCGATCCATCCGGAGAGATCGCAAACGCGCTGTCCAGGCACGAGACCTTCAGCGGCATCGAGACGGCCTGGCCAGTCGACGGACTCGACCAGCCTCTCACGGTTGAGATGTCGGGCCTGCCGATGTTCGACAGCGAGCGCCGTTTTGGCGGATTTCGCGGCTTCGGTCTGTGCCGCGACGTGGAACGACTCAAGGACTTGCGGAGCCGAAGACTCGCGCAGAACCCGGCCTCGCCCAGCGAGCCGGCCAAAGTGCTGGCTTTTCCGGCACCGCCGCCCGCACCGACGGGACCGGCTCTCAGCCCCAAAGAGCACAGCGCCTTTCAGGAACTTGCGCGCGAGCTGAGCGAGCGCCTGCGCAAGACATCGGGCAAATCCAGCGCCGCTGTTCCGCCCGAACCCGCCGAGCCCGTTGCAGCCCCGGTCGAGGCGCCGCAAGCGACGCCTAAGCCGGCGCGCGACACGCTGGAAGATCGTTCGATCTTCGATCGCCTGCCGACCGGCATCTTGATCTATCGGCTCAACAGCCTGGTTTACGCAAATCGCGCATTCCTCGACTGGACCGGGTATTCGACCCTGGATGAGCTGACCGAAGCCGGCGGCCTCGATAGTTTGTTCATCGAGCCCAAGAAAGAGGCCACAAAGGACGCCGGCGCGGCCAAGTCGCTGACCATCGCGACGAGCAACGGCAAGCAGAAGCCGGTCGAAGGCCGCTTGTTCAGCGTGACATGGAGCGGCGAAAGCGCGCTCGCTTTGATGATCGATACGCAACCAGCTGCGGGCGGCAAGCAGGCCGAGGCATCGCCGCAGCGGGGCGAAGAGGAGATCCGCGAACTCAGGGCAATTCTGGACACCGCGACCGACGGTGTTTTGATTCTGAACAGCAGCGGTGGCGTGCTCTCCGGCAATCGCAGCGCGCAGGCGCTTTTCGGTTACGATGCGGGCGAACTGGGAGCACTTACGCTCAGCGATCTGCTGGTTCCGGAATCCCACCGGCCGGTGCTCGAGCATCTCGAGCGGCTTGCGCGGCGCGACGGCGTCGATTCACTCGGCGCCGGCTGCGAAGCGATCGGCCGCGTGCGCCAGGGCGGCCTTGTCCCGCTGCATATCACAATCGGGCGCATCGAGGACGGCGAGAAACTTTGCGCGGTATTGCGTGACATCACCGCCTGGAAGCGCAGCGAAGAAGAATTGATCAACGCCAGGCGCGCGGCCGAGAAGGCGTCCACGGCGAAGTCCGAATTTCTTGCCAAGATCAGCCACGAAATCCGCACCCCGCTCAATGCCATTATCGGCTTTTCCGAAGTGATGATGGACGAACGTTTCGGCCCGATCGGCAACGAACGCTACCGGCAATATCTCAAGGACATCCACGCCTCGGGCGGGCATCTTATTTCGCTCCTCAACGATTTGCTCGACCTGTCGAAGATCGAGGCCGGAAAGCTCGAGCTCACTTTCGTGAGCGTCAATCTCAATGATCTCGTGCAGCAATGCGTGGCGATCATGCAGCAGCAGGCGAACCGGGAACGCGTGATCATCCGCACGTCGCTGCACGCCAACCTGCCGCAGATTGTCGCCGACGCGCGCGCGATGCGCCAGATCATGCTCAACCTGTTGTCGAATTCGATCAAATTTACCGGCGCCGGCGGGCAGGTGATCATTTCGACAGCGCAGACCGACGACCATGAGGTCGTGCTGCGCGTCCGCGATACCGGTTCCGGCATGAGCGAAAAGGAATTGCAGATCGCGCTGGAGCCGTTCCGGCAGATCCCGACCGTCACGCATTGGGACGCCGGCGGAACCGGGCTCGGCCTGCCGATCACCAAGGCCCTCGCGGAAGCAAATCAGGCGTACTTCCGGATAACCAGCCGGGTCGATGACGGCACGCTCGCCGAAGTGATTTTTCCCGCCACCCGCGTGCTGGCACAGTAAATCCAAAATCGGCTAGGCTCTCCTCATGGGCCGCCTGTTCCGCTGCATAGCATTCGCTTTGGCGCTCGCGAACACGCCCGCTATTGCGCCGG
>DATBTA010000148.1:0-2757 GCA_036559505.1 Pseudolabrys sp.
ATCACCTACAACCGGCTCTGGATCATCTGCTTCGCGCTGGCGGTTTTCGTCGCTTTGCTCGGCATGTTGCGGCTGACGCGGCTCGGCCTTGAAATGCGTGCGGTAACGCAAAACCGCGCCATGGCGGCCGCCATGGGCATCCGCACCGCGCGCATCGACGCCCTCACCTTCGGGCTCGGGTCCGGCATCGCCGGCATCGCCGGCGTCGCGCTGTCGCAGATCGACAATGTCTCGCCCAACCTCGGGCAGGGCTACATCATCGATTCGTTCATGGTTGTGGTGTTCGGCGGGGTCGGCAATTTGTGGGGCACGCTGGTCGGCGCGTTCACGCTCGGCATCGCCAACAAGTTCCTCGAGCCCTATGCCGGCGCGGTCCTCGGCAAGATCGCCATCCTGGTGCTCATCATCCTTTTCATCCAGAAGCGCCCGCGCGGCATGTTCGCGCTCAAGGGCCGGGCCGTGGAGGCCTAGATGGGCGCCTTCCCGCTCACGCGCCTGCTCGACCGATCCTCGGCCGTGTTCCTGATCTTGATCGCCGCCTTTGCGGTCGTGATCCCGACGCTCAATCTGCTGGTGCCCGCAAGCTCCGGCCTGCACGTATCGACTTATCTCGTCGCGCTGTTCGGCAAATACATCTGCTACGCGATGCTGGCACTCTCGATCGACCTGATCTGGGGCTATGCCGGCATATTGTCGCTCGGCCACGGCGCATTTTTCGCGCTCGGCGGATACGCCATGGGCATGTATCTGATGCGGCAGATCGGCACGCGCGGTGTCTACGCCAATCCGATCCTGCCGGACTTCATGGTGTTCCTGAACTGGCCTGAGCTGCCGGTCTACTGGTACGGCTTCAACCACTTCGCCTATGCGGCGCTGATGATCTTTCTGGCGCCAGGCCTGCTCGCCTTCGTGTTCGGCTGGTTCGCGTTTCGAAGCCGGGTGACGGGCGTCTACCTCTCCATCATCACACAGGCGATGACTTACGCGCTGATGCTTGGCTTCTTCCGCAACAATTTCGGTTTCGGCGGCAATAACGGCCTCACCGATTTCAAGGATATTCTCGGCTTCAACGTCCAGGCCGAAACGACGCGCAACGCGCTATTGGTCGCTTCGTGCCTTGCCCTTGCGATCTGCTTCATCATCTGCCGCGCGGTCGTCACGTCGAAATTCGGCAAGGTGCTGGTGGCGATCCGCGACGCCGAGACGCGCACGCGCTTTCTCGGCTATCGCGTCGAGGCCTACAAACTGTTCGTGTTCACGCTGTCGGCCTGCATGGCGGGCGTTGCCGGCGCGCTTTACGTCCCGCAGGTCGGCATCATCAATCCCAGCGAGTTTGCCCCCGGCAATTCGATCGAGGCGGTGATATGGGTCGCGGTCGGCGGCCGCGGTACCCTTACCGGCGCCGTGCTGGGCGCCTTCGTCGTCAACTACGCCAAGACCTTCTTCACTACCGGCTGGCTCGCGCCTTACTGGCTTTTCGTGCTGGGCGGCCTGTTCATCGCGGTTACGCTGCTGCTGCCGCGCGGGATCATCGGCACCTACGAATGGTGGCGGGCGCGCCGGGCTGAAAAGCAGACCATTCCAATCGCGGCCGAAGCGCCGCATGCGGCGGAGTGAGAGGTCATGCAGCTGAAAACAACCTCCGCAATGCTCTACCTCGACGGTATCAGCGTGTCCTTCGACGGCTTCAAGGCGCTGAACGAACTGTCCTTCATCATCGAGCCCGGCGAAATGCGCGCCATCATTGGCCCGAACGGCGCGGGGAAGACCACGATGATGGATGTCATCACGGGCAAGACGCGCCCGGACAACGGCGACGTTTATTTCGGGCAAGGCGCCTACGATCTGTCCAAGCTCGACGAAACCGAGATCGCCGAACTTGGCATCGGCCGCAAGTTTCAGAAGCCGACCGTTTTCGACATGCACACCGTCGAGGACAATCTGCTGCTGGCGCTCAAAAATGACCGCAGCGTGCGCGCGACCTTGTTTTGGGAAGATTCATCTGCACAGCAGGACCGCATCAATCGGATTCTCGACATTACCCGGCTCGGAAGCTCCCGCTCGCGCGTCGCCGGCAGCCTGTCGCACGGCCAGAAGCAGTGGCTGGAGATCGGCATGCTGCTGGCGCAGGAGCCAAGACTGCTTCTCGTCGACGAACCGGTCGCCGGCATGACCGACGCCGAAACGATGCAGACCGCCGAGCTTTTGAAGGAGATCAACCGGGACAAGACTGTCATCGTGGTCGAGCACGACATGGCCTTTGTGCGCGAGCTCGGCGTCAAGGTCACCTGCCTGCACGAAGGATCGGTGCTTGCGGAAGGCACCATCGACCAGGTCTCGGCCAACGACCGGGTCGTCGAAGTCTATCTGGGGCGCTGAAGTGAGATACGCGCAGAATTTGTTTCTGTCATTCCGGGGGCCGAGCCAACGGGTCCGCGCGAAGCGCGGCCCGATGATAAACTCCGCGAGGCAACCGGGAATCCATAACCCCAGCTGCGGAGTATGGATTCCGGTTTCGCCGCTGCGCGGCGCCCCGGAATGACGGGTTGAGAGGCTTTCATGCTTGAAGTCATGAATATCGATCTGCACTACGGCGCCGCCCAGGCGCTGCGCGGCATCTCGCTCAAGGCAGAGCCGGGCAAAGTGACCTGCGTGCTGGGTCGCAACGGCGTCGGAAAAACGAGCCTGTTGCGCGCGATCATGGGGCAGCATCCGGTGAGCAAGGGCACCATCGCGCTCGGCGGCACCGACATTACG
>DATBTA010000149.1:0-9640 GCA_036559505.1 Pseudolabrys sp.
CAAGGACGCGCCCAAGGTCGAGACGCCGAAGCCGCTGGCCGAGAAAAAGGCCGAGGAGCCACCCAAGCCAGTCGAAGAGACCAAGCCCAAGATCACCGAGAAAAAAGAACTGCAGGCCGCGAAAGAAGCTACGCCGCAGCCCGAGCCACAGCCGCCGAAGCCCGATCCGATCGCCGAAAAACTCAAGCAGCCGGACGAGCCCAAGCAGGCCAAGACCGAGCCGCAGCCTCTGCCGCCGAAGAAGCCGCCGCAGAAGCCGCAGCCGAAGTTCGACGCCGACAAGATCGCGGCCTTGCTCGACAAACGCGATCCGCAGCGCAATGCCGCGACCGGAGTTGAACCGAACACAACTCCCTCGCTCGGCACGGCGTCCGGCGCGGCAGCCCAGCTGTCACAGTCGGAAATCGACGCGCTACGCGCGCGGCTGATGGCGCTGTGGAATCCTCCGGTTGGCATGCAGGACGCCAGCCAGACGCAGGTCACGATCCGGATCAGGTTCAGGAAAGACGGAACACTTGCAGTCGGGCCGCAGGTGCTCACCAGCGGCAGCGGCGCGCAGTTCAACGCCATGCGCGACAGCGCCGTGCGCGCGGTATTCGTCGGGCAGCCCTACACCATGCTGCGGCCTGAACATTACGACCAATGGAAAGAAATCGACTTCACTTTCGACACAAAACAAATGTTTCACGATCTTCCCGCAAGGTAATGCAATCTCGTGACTGACAATTCCTTTCCCAAAATAAGCCGCCGCGGCCTGCTGGTTGGCGCAACTGCGCTGGCGGCTATGGGTCCGCGTCCGGCGCGAGCCGTTCTCAACATCGATATCAATCAGGGCAACGTGCAACCGATGCCGATTGCGCTGCCGGACTTTCTGACCGGCGGACCGACGGAAGGCGACATCGGGCGGAATGTCACCGCGGTTATCACCAACAATCTCCAGCGCAGCGGCCTGTTCGCGCCGATCAACCCGGCAGCGTTTATCGAAAAGATTTCCAACAGCGATAGCGTGCCGCGTTTTCCGGACTGGCGGACGATCAATGCGCAGGCGCTGGTCACAGGCCGCATCACACGGCAGGGCGATGGGCGGCTGAAAGCGGAATTTCGCCTTTGGGACGTGTTTGCCGGCCAGCAACTCGACGGCAAGCAGTATTTCACGACACCCGACAACTGGCGGCGCATCGCGCACATTATTTCAGACGCGATCTATGAGCGGCTCACCGGCGAGAAGGGCTATTTCGACAGCCGTATCGTGTTCGTCGACGAGACCGGCGCGAAGGACCGTCGCGTGAAGCGCCTTGCCATCATGGATCAAGACGGCGCGGCCGTGCGTTACCTCACGCGCGGCGACGACCTCGTCCTGACGCCGCGATTCAATCCGTCGACGCAAGAGATCACGTACATGTCGTACGGCCAGGGTGATCCGCGCGTTTATCTGCTCAACATCGAAACCGGACAGCGCGAGATCGTCGGCAATTTTCCCGGCATGACCTTCGCCCCGCGGTTCTCGCCTGACGGGCAGCGGGTGATCATGAGTTTGCAGCAAGGTGGCAACGCGAATTTGTTCGTGATGGATCTGCGTTCGAAGCAGACCACGCGTCTCACCGATACCCCGGCGATCGACACGGCGCCTTGCTACTCGCCGGACGGCTCGCGCATCTGCTTCGAAAGTGACCGTGGCGGCAGCCAGCAGATCTACGTGATGTCTGCAAACGGCGGGGCGGCACAGCGCATCAGCTTTGGCGAAGGCCATCACTCGACGCCGGTCTGGTCGCCGCGTGGGGACTATATCGCCTTCACAGGTCAGGCTCGCGGCAACTTCTCGATCGGCATTCTCAAGCCCGACGGTTCCGGCGAGCGCGTGCTCACGCAGGGTTTCCACAACGAAGGCCCGACGTTCGCGCCGAATGGACGCGTGCTGATGTTCTTCCGTGACGTGGGGCAGGGGCCGTCGCTGTTTACCATCGACATCACCGGACGAAACGAATTGAAGGTTCCGACGCCCAGTTACGCTTCGGATCCGGCTTGGTCACCGCTTTTGTCCTGATCGTCGTGAGCCGGCCTTATTTTCACTGTGTCTTAACCATCGGAAACGGTTTAAGGGGTTCGGGTAGTTTTAATGGGTCCACGCAAGGTTCCATCAAGGTTGATGGAACGTTCGTTTAACGAACGACCTGCTAGACCCTCACGCAAGCTCCGGTTGGTACGCGTGAATGGAGGCACCGGATATGATCGATATGAGGAAAACGTTGCACGTTGTTCGCTTCGCGGCCGTTCTTGCGGTTGGGCTGGCGATATCGGCCTGTGCCAAAAATGCAGACGAGGCGCAGGCCAATGCCGCAGGCCAGGCAACGCCTGGCAGCCAGCAGGATTTCGTGGTCAATGTCGGCGACCGCGTGTTCTTCGAAACCGACTCGTCCGAACTCACGACGCAGGCGCGGGCGACGCTCGACAAGCAGGCGCAGTGGCTCACGAACTACAGCCAGTACAGCCAGTTCACCATTGAGGGTCACGCCGACGAGCGCGGCACGCGCGAGTACAACATTGCGCTTGGCGCCCGGCGCGCGCAGACAGTGCGCGACTATCTGGTGTCCCGCGGCATCCAGGCGCAGCGCATGCGCACGATCTCGTACGGAAAAGAGCGGCCGGTCGCGGTCTGTAACGACATTTCGTGCTGGTCGCAGAACCGCCGCGCGGTCACCGTGCTCGGTGTCAGTTCATAGCGCTTTTGGGGGAAATGTCGGGTGGTGGCACGGCGGCCCTCCGGGCCGCCGTGTTGCTATTGCGTCGGACATCGAGTGTATGAAGTCGACATTTCGGGAACGCCGGGAAATATTCTGGTTATCTGGTTTTCACTGTCGATCTTGAAGCTGAGTTGCACTGTTTGCAGCGCCACATCGGTAGAGCATGACGTGATCAAGTGTACGACGCCAGCTTCTTCCTTGCGTGACTTTAGGGTGCAGTTCGCTATTTTTCCGCGAACCTGATTTCCGTCAACGATAAATCCGCTCCCGTAATTGTCTGCGTCTTTTGTCATGGCAAGTTTTGCATTTTGTTTGACGAAGATCTTGTCGCAAACGGATGGGTCGTTTGCCCAGGCCCCGTTGAGGTCGGCGCTGTGAGCGGCAGCACCGAAAAGCAAGAAAACCGCCGAAGAAATGACAAGGATCCGAGCGCTGCTGAACATTATCATCGTATGGCTCCGGCGATTGGTTCCAAGTGTAAAGTTGCGACGGAATACCGGCCGCTTTTTTGATGTAGATCAATAGCCGGCCGCGAGGTGATGGTCATCTCTGCAGAGAAGCAGGGCAGCGGACATTTCGCGGCCGTGCTTCTCACGCATGGTGTTCTGGAATAGTCTGCCTTCGAAATGAAGGCAGCTGAGCGCATTTGGTCGGAGGTGTAGTTGGCCGTGCATCGACTTCTAGCACTTTCGTTGACACTAGCTTCGGCGCCGAGCTTCGCCGCCGATGCCCCCACGACTCAATCGCCGCATCCCGCTGCGTCCGAACATCCGCCCTTTTTTATTACCGCGCCGGGCGACACCGACGTGCTCATGGTCGTCATGGCGATCACCCTTGCTATCGCAGTGGTCGGCTTCGGCATTCTCTTCCTGCGCCTGCACACACTGCCCGAGCGCGTCGCGCACAAAGGCCACAAGATCCAGTTCGAGATTGTGGCGATCCTCGGCCTGATAGCGCTCTTCACGCATATGCATATTTTCTGGGTGGCGGGCCTGCTGCTGGCCTTCATCGACATTCCTGATTTCGGCGGCTTTCTTGGCCGCATCGCGGGTTCGGTCGAAAGAATTGCCGGCGTAAAGCCGGGGGCGGGCGGCGAAGATGTTCCCGATCTCGGCAGGCCGGATGATGCTGGCCATGCCGGCGGCGAGTCCGCGCCGCGAAAGCCCCCGCGCATCGTGGCCGGCAAGAAAGAGCTCGACCATGCTTGAGATGATGCTCTGCTCAATGTTCACGCTTGTGCCGGATTATCTCTACCGGCGCTATGTGCAGGGAAAGCGGTTCGGCAAGGAGATCACGCTCTACTCAGTCTGGTTCGAGCTGCGGTGGGGCATTACGGGCTGCCTCATTCTGACCGTGCTCCTGATCACGACGGTTTTTTATAATCACCCGTCCACAACCAACGTCACGCTGTTCTTCCGCACCGTTCCCATCCTGCCCGAGACGATCGGACGCGTCGCCGAGGTCAATGTTGGCTACACCGGCCCGGTCAAGAAAGGCGCGCAGATTTTCCGGCTGGACAGTTCGAAGCAGGAGGCCGCGGTCGAGTCGGCGCGGCGCAAGGTCGTCGAGATCGATGCGCAGATGCCGGTCGCGCGGGCAGACGTCGTGAAGGCCGACGGCCAGCTGGTGGAGGCCAAGAGCGCGCACCAGCAGGCGGTCGACGAGCTCGAGACCAAGCAGGAGCTATACCGGCGCAATCCTGGCAACGTTGCCTTCCGCGAGATCGAGCGTCTGCAGGAGCGTGTGCGGGGACTGCTCGGCGCAATTTCCGCCGCGACCGCCACGAAGCAGGGCCTCGAGGAGCGGATCACGACCCTGTTGCCGGCCGAGAAGGCCAGCGCCGAGGCCGCGCTCGCCCAGGCTCAGGTCGAGCTCGACAAGACAGTCATTCGCGCGGGCGTGGACGGGCGCGTCGAGCAGTTCACGCTGCGCGTCGGCGACCTCGTCAATCCGCTCATGCGCCCGGCTGGCATCCTTATCCCTGATGGTGCCGGCCGACAGTTTCTGCAGGCGGGCTTCGGGCAGATCGAGGCGCAGATTATGAGGGTCGGAATGGTCGCAGAGGTCACCTGCGTTTCCAAGCCATTCAAAATCATCCCGATGGTGGTGACGATCGTGCAGGACTTTATCGCCGCCGGCCAGTTTCGGGGCGGAGAGCAGTTGATCGATCCGCAACAGGTGGCGCGGCCCGGCACGCTTTTGGTGACGCTCGAGCCGCTCTTCAAAGGCGGGCTCGACGGCGTTACGCCGGGCAGCAGCTGCATTGCCAATGCCTATTCCAGCAATCACGACACGATCGTTGCCAAAGAGACCGGCGCGCTGAAGGCCTTTGCGCTTCACGCCGTGGATGCGCTCGCGCTGGTGCACGCGCTCATCTTGCGGCTGCAAGCACTGGTGCTTCCATTCCAGACGCTGGTGTTCGGCGGGCATTGATGGCGTCGCCCAATGCGCGCTCGGCGCGCAGGTCGGCAGGAACCTCGGTTGTCGTCGCCGGGTTAAAGGCCGTAAAGGGTCAGGGCTGCAACGCCCAGAGCAAAATTGGCGCCTATCTGTCCTTCGACCGAAACGGGTTGAAGTGCGATCGAGCGGTTTGAGCCGCCGAAGAGGGCATTAGCGCCTACGCCCACGCCGACCGAGACCTCGCCGCTCGCGCCGCCGTATTTTCCGGCGAGCGCGCCTCTCGGCACGCCTGTGCTCGGAGCAAAGACGGCCCAGCCCAATACGCCGCCAGCAGTCACGCCGATATCGAGGCCCAAACGTCCGATCGTTCCCGTGTAGTAATCCGGAGCGCCGCCCGCGCTCGGAGTAAAGGTGCACTGCAGCTTTTGACGCGACCCGATGATCAAGCCCACGTTGGCCGACGTTTTGCAGGTCAACATTCCCACTTGGGTCTGATTCGATTGCGCCGTTGCGGACGAAGTGACGCCAGCAAAGAAAGCGATTGCCAAAAACTTTGGAATATGACGTGACAAAGTTGCCCCCTATTTTTCAGCTTCGAAATCTAACATTCTCTTTTATGCTGTGACAGCACGGCGGCTTTGACGTAAGTCAAAGGCAATTGGATGGGGCAGAAACCCGCTTGCCGCGGGCGTTTCGGCACTACCGGCCACAATCTGGTCGTACTCGGCGTGCTATGCTACGCAGCCGCTGCGATCGTAAAACCAGCGTAGCTTTCCGAAACCTGGGGAACGGTTTTCGGAACCGGACATGCAGCAAAAAACATCAAACGGGTTTCGCCCTTGCCGATGACACGCACACGGCCCTGCACGCTATCCACCTTCGCATCCGCAACGATCCTGGTCTCGGCCTTGCTCTTGTCAGCGGGGATGCCGGCGGGCATGGCGGTCGCGCAGGAACGCGGCTCGTCCGGAAATTTCCTCGATAACCTGTTCAACCGCGGCGAGCCGCAAGCGCAGCAGCGCCAGGCTCCGCCCCAGCAGGCCCCGACTGGCCGCGTGGCGCAGACCGATCCCGGCGACCTTACGGTCCGTCTCGACCGCATGGAGAGCGCGTTGCGCCAGTTGACCGGCACGATCGAGAATCTTCAGTACCGTAACCAGCAGCTCGAGATGCAGCTGAAGCGCATGCAGGACGACACCGAATATCGCTTCCAGCAGCTTGGGTCGAAAGGCAGCGCACCGCCGCCCGGGCAGATCGTGCCGATGAATCCGGGCAATGCACCTGGCGGCCCGCCCGCCAATCCCGGCCGCCGCTCTGACGTCTTCGATCCATCACAACATCCGGCCGCGCCGGGCGCGCCGCGCGTCCTCGGCAATCAGGCCGCGATCGCTGTGCCGGAGCAAGGGCGCGACAGCGGCCCGGTCGGCGCTCCGGGCGGCCGCACGGCCGGCGCCCCGCTCGATCTTGCGACCATGGCCGGGAACAATGACTCGCCGCCTCCGTCCCCGCCGCCCGGAGCCGTAGCGTCCGCCGGTGGCGCGCCCGTGCCGGCTCAGCAAACGCCGCCGCCGCAAGTCCGCAATATTGCGCCCGCCGCGGCCGGTCAGCAGCTTGCCACGCTGCCGCCGTCGGCTTCGCCGAAGGACGAATACGACATGGCCTATGGTTACGTGCTGCATAAAGACTATTCGCTGGCGGAGCAGGCCTTTCGCGATTTTCTGAAAAAATACCCGAACGAGCAGCTCGTGCCCGATGCGAATTATTGGCTCGGCGAAAGTCTGTTTCAGCAGCAACGCTATCGGGACGCCGCGGAATCATTCCTGAACGTTTCGACCAGATACGAGCGCTCGGGCAAGGCGCCCGACGCGCTGTTGCGCCTCGGTCAATCGCTCGCGGCGATGAACCAGAAAGAGGCGGCTTGCGCCACGCTCGCCGAGGTCGAGCGCAAATTTCCGCGCGCCTCGTCCGGGGTGAAGCGCGGGGTCGCGCAGGAACAGAAGCGTGCGCACTGCTGAGGCGAAAGCCGTCTCGGCGTCGGAAGTCACATCACTTTTTTCCGGGCTGCAGTCTTTGCCCGTACTCGTGCTCGCGGTCTCGGGCGGGCCGGATTCCACCGCGCTCATGATCTTGGCCGCACAGTGGCGCAATTCCCTCAAGACCAAACCGAAGCTTGTCGCCGTTACAGTCGACCACGGGCTGCGGAAGGAATCCAAAGCAGAGGCGGCCGCTGTCGCACGTCTCGCCCGCAATCTCGATATCGCGCATCGCACTTTGCGCTGGACCGGCCGCAAGCCGAAGACCGGCCTGCAGGAAGCCGCCCGCCTGACGCGCTACCGGTTACTCGGCAACGCCGCCCGCAAAGCAGGCGCCACACATATTCTTACGGCGCACACGCTCGACGACCAGGGCGAGACTGTCCTCATTCGCATGAGCCGCGGCAGCGGTCTCTCCGGCCTCGGGGCCATGCAAAGGATCGCCGCCGTCCCACAGCACGAAGAGCTTTTTATCGTTCGTCCGCTCCTGGAGATTGCAAAGGCCCGGCTGATCGCGACATTGCGCGCGGCAGGAATTTCATATGCGGACGATCCGTCCAACCGCGATCCGCGTTTCGCGCGCGCGCGGTTGCGCGTGCTCATGAATTTGCTTGCAGAGGAAGGTCTCGATGCCCGTCAGTTGGCTCGGCTGGCGCGCCGGCTCAGACGGGCGGATATCGCGATCGAGCGGGCCGTCGAGCGCGCCGTCGCGGAACTGTTCGTCGAATTGCCGGCTGCGCCCGCGATTGCAATTGAATCGCGGCGTTTTGCGGATTTGCCTGCGGAAGTCGCATTGCGCTTGCTCGGCCGGGCCATGACCATGGTCGGGGACGAGGGACCGGTGGAGCTCGGCAAGCTCGAGGCGCTCAAAACCGCGCTCGATGAGGCCCAAAACGGGCCGGAAAACCGCTTCCGGCGCACTTTGGCGGGTGCAATTGTGACGCTTAAGAATCCTCAAATTCTCGTCGAACGGGCACCGCGGCGTCGTCGCAAGGTTTTAACCAAGCGCCGACCTGGCCGGTCGACGGATGCCAAAAGACGCTAGAATATTAAGGCTTAAGGCCTTTTCATGGGAACGGGCGCTGCCTACATTGACTTGCGAGTCCGACGTGAAGTCGCCACGAACCGGATGCACAGAATACATGGCCGCGCGGCACGCGCGCGGCGGGGTCAGGATGGGTGATGAACGCTAATCTACGAAATTTCGCGCTCTGGGTGATCATCGTCCTGCTGCTGCTGGCGCTGTTCACGCTTTTCCAGAACCCCGGCCAGCGCACCACCGCACAAGATATTTCGTTCTCGCAGCTTCTGTCCGAAGTCGACCAGGGTCGCGTCCGCGACGTCGTGATCCAGGGCCCGGACATCCACGGCACCTTCTCGAACGGCACCAGCTTCCAGACCTATGCGCCGAACGATCCCGGTCTGGTGCAGAAGCTTTATTCGAAGGGCGTCGCGATCACCGCGCGGCCGCCGTCCGACAACGTTCCGTGGTTCGTCTCGCTGCTTGTTTCGTGGCTGCCTTTCATTGCGCTGATCGGCGTTTGGATTTTCCTGTCGCGCCAGATGCAGGGCGCCGGTGGCAAGGCGCTCGGTTTCGGCAAGTCGCGCGCTAAGCTTCTGGCGGAAGCGCACGGTCGCGTCACGTTTGACGACGTTGCCGGCGTCGACGAGGCAAAGCAGGATCTGCAGGAGATCGTCGAGTTTTTGCGCGACCCCGGAAAATTCCAGCGCCTCGGTGGGCGTATTCCCCGCGGCGTGTTGCTCGTCGGTCCTCCGGGCACCGGCAAGACGCTGATCGCGCGTGCGGTCGCCGGCGAGGCCAACGTTCCGTTCTTCACCATTTCGGGCTCCGACTTCGTCGAAATGTTTGTCGGCGTCGGCGCCTCGCGGGTGCGCGACATGTTCGAGCAGGCGAAGAAGAACGCGCCGTGCATCATCTTCATCGACGAAATCGACGCAGTCGGCCGTCATCGCGGCGCCGGTCTCGGCGGCGGCAATGACGAGCGCGAGCAGACGCTCAACCAGTTGCTGGTCGAGATGGATGGCTTCGAGGCCAACGAAGGCATTATCCTGATCGCAGCGACCAACCGTCCCGACGTGCTCGATCCCGCGCTGCTGCGCCCCGGCCGTTTCGACCGCCAGGTGGTGGTGCCAAATCCGGACGTGGTCGGCCGCGAGAACATTCTGAAGGTGCACGTGAAGAAGGTTCCGCTCGCGCCGGATGTGAACCTCAAGACGACCGCGCGCGGCACGCCCGGCTTTTCCGGCGCCGACCTCGCCAACCTGGTCAACGAAGCCGCCTTGATGGCGGCGCGGCGCAACAAACGCATGGTCACCCAGGCCGAGTTCGAAGACGCCAAGGACAAGGTGATGATGGGCGCCGAGCGCAAGTCGCTCGTGATGACGGAAGAGGAGAAGCTCCTCACCGCGTATCACGAAGGCGGCCATGCGATCGTTGCCTTCAAC
>DATBTA010000150.1:0-6875 GCA_036559505.1 Pseudolabrys sp.
GCGAACGACGGCCGCCAATGCTGGTACTTGCGAGCGGAGATCGGCCGCATCCAGAAAAATGCGCGACAGGCAGAAACAGATGCGACCGAAGCGATGGCGAAAACGGTAGACGCACCGCCGCGGCGGGCTGCAGCGCCTGTCTTAGATACGCCTGAGCAAAATACGGCTCCCGTGGCGGCGCCCATCCCCTGGCTCACTATACAGAAATTGCCGGACCCGATTCCCTTTGCTCAATCTGCGACGCAGCAAAAAACCGCGGCGCAGGCCCAATCGGACGGCGCGGCAGCGGGCGCCACATCAGGCAATGCTGCGCCCGAGAGAGTGATCGTTCCCCCCGTCGCCGTCCCGAGCCGCCCTGCCCCCAGCGCGGACAGCAACGCAACCTCGGCGCATCGCGCAAGAGAGCAGCAGCGTCGGCAGCAAGCGCAAGCCCGCCCCGAACCGCCGGCTCCCGCAATCGCTCACATCGATCACACTTTTGCTCTGCTGATGATCATGTTCGCGGCGCTCGCGATTGCCGGCCCTGCCCTGCACTTTGTCGAGCGACGCCGCCGGCGCGAGGCCGTCAACTTCCGGCCGCCGCCATGGGCGCGCGTGGTCGCACTGAACGCACCGACACCGCGCATTCGCGCGACGCCGCGGCCGTACGCCGGGAAACCGCCCGCGCCTATGCCGATCAGGCCGCCTGATCAGACCGAAAGGCTGGCGCATGCGCTGCAGCAGCTCGTGGACCGCCTGCAGACAGCCGACCGACATGAGCCAAAAGCGGTCCGCGTCAGACCTCGCGGGCGCGCATCGATGTGAGATGCCGGCGAGAAAGCGACCCGGCTGCCGCTGTCGGCGGCACCGGGTACAAATTGTTCAGCTGCGGGGGCCCTTTTCCTTTTTTTCCGCGTCCTGCGCGCGCGTCTCCCAGGCGTCGGCAATTTCCAGCAACGCTTGCCGGTCCTTTCCGCTCATTTGGCTCGCGATGCGGATGCAATCCGCCGCGTATTTCCTGAATTTTTCCGACTCCCGCAACCTGGCCTCCTCAGTCCCCGCGAAGGCAACGCCGATTTTTGGAACTTTGTTCTTCAACAATTTTGTGATGTGAAATTGCGGGGAACCATTGGACCCGGACGCGACTTTTACCGCTGCGTGTCGGGGAGGGTTGGTTGCCGTTTTTTTCCGCTGTCGATTACCGTCGATATGCCGCGGAGTGCGTGAGGTTGGCGCAACAAGTCGCCGACCCCGACGACAAGGCACGGCTCCTGGACATGGCCGAAACGTTCCGAGAACTCGCCGACAAAAACAATCTCAGGCACCCGGCTCCACCCAAAGATTGACGGTCACCTGCCCGCCCCGGCGATGTTCTTTCGCCTGCAGGGAACCGGCGGAGGCGCAGCGGGTTTCTGTCCTAGGTGAAATGCGTGATATTATCGATTACCGTACCCGAAAGCCGAAGGTGCCGGGAGCGTGCACTTGAGTGCCGCACCGTGGCGGGCCGTCTGCGCGTGCAAAATGCGCGCGATCAGATGTTGAAGGTTGCCGCCGACTACGAGCGCATGGCGCGCGATGCCAAGCAACGCGAAATCGCCCAGGGCCTGTCGCATCTAAGCGCGCTTGTCGTCAGGCAGCGCCACGGCCGGCAGGCCGCCTAACAGCCGGAATAGCCGCAACCGGCCTCTGCCTTAACCATTCGTAAACCATGTACGCGCACCATCCTACCTTACGCGCAACCGCTGGTGGGACATTTCTGTGCGGACCAATCCTAGCTGGCTCTGTTTTTTCGGAGCAGCTTTTATCTGTTCTTTGAGTGCATACGGCCACGCGGAAGACGGCGTATCCAAGGACAGCATTCTTTTCGGGCAGGTCGCGGCGCTCAACGGCCCGGCGCAGGCGCTGGGCCAGGGGATGCGCGAGGGTATCCTTGCAGCCTTCGAGGAAGCCAACCGGATCGGCGGAATCAACGGCCGCAAGCTCGAGCTCAAGTCGATTGATGACAGCTACGAGCCCGAAAAGACCATCGAAGCCACCAACAGGGCGATCAAGGAAGACAAGGTTTTCGCTCTGGTCGGGGCAGTTGGAACCCCGACATCGAAGGCCGGCCAACCGATCGCAACCGCGGCCAAGGTGCCCTTCATCGGACCTTTCACCGGCGCGGAATTTCTCCGCAATCCTTTCAACCGCTACGTGGTCAATATTCGCGCCTCGTATTTTCAGGAGACCGAAGCCTGGGTCGAGCACCTGACCAACGATCTTGGTGTCACCAAAATCGCCATCCTGTACCAAGACGACGCGTTTGGTCTTGCCGGCCTCGCCGGCGTGAAGAAGGCGATGGAAAAGCGAAACATGTCGCTGGTCGCCGAAGGTACGTTCAAGCGCAACACCACCGCCATCAAGTCGGCACTGCTTGAAATCATGAAAGGTCAGCCGCAGGCGATCGTGACCGTTGGGCCTTACAAGCCGATCGCCGCATTCATCAAGCTCGCGCGCCAGCTCAAGGTCGATGCGACATTCGTCGCCATTTCTTTCGTGGGGTCGGATTCCCTCGCCCAGGAGCTCGGGAGCGAGGGTGCCGGCGTGGTCGTGAGCCAGGTCGTGCCCTTCCCCGGCGACAAGTCATTGCCGATCGTGGCGTCGTACCAATCCGCGCTCGCCGCCGTGAACGAGAAATCGAAACCTGGCTTTGTGTCGCTCGAGGGCTATCTCGCCGGCCGGCTCGTCGTCGAAGCGATCAGGCGAATTCCGGGCGAGCCTACGCGTGAAGCATTCCTGGACGCCATAGAACGCGAACCGTTCGACCTCGGCGGCATAAAACTCACGTTCAGCGCAACGCAAAATCAGGGATCAAATCAGGTCTATTTCACGGTGCTGCAATCAGACGGGATTTTGCGGCCGGTCACAAGGCTCGTGAAGACTGTCGCAAGATGACGATCAGCGTGTAACCGAAATGCTCATGCCCACGACCAACGCGCCGGCAAAACAAGCTCAAGGCTCTCGCACCTCGGGCTGGCTGTCCACCATTCGTGCCCGGCTGTACCTCGCCTTCGGCTTTGCTGCCGCGCTCACGATCATTGGTGCGTCCATCGCGTTCTATGAATTCACCATTATCGGGTCCACAACCAACGAAATTGTCTCACGCAGCCTTCCGGCCACGGCCGTATCGCTTCGCCTCGCGGAACAGGCAAGCAGCCTCGTATCCTCGGGCCCGCGCCTGATGACCGCCGGGACCGACAAGATCCGCGCGGAGATCCTAGCCGACGTCAACAAGCAAGAAAAAAATCTCGAGGATGGCATCAGCCAGCTGAAGGCGCTCGCCATCGGCAATGCCGACGATATCGAGGTGAGCCGCAACGCCCTGGCGCAGCGCCTTCAAACGCTCAATCAGGCGGTCTCAAACCGCATTTCCATGTCGAACGAGCGGTCTTACCTGGCCTCCTCGGTTCGTGCCGCACACGAGGCGCTCCTGATCGGGCTCGCACCAGCAATCGATGACGCAAATTTCGACCTGATGATGAACGCCAGGCAGGAAGGCGCTGCCGCGATTGAGACGAGGCTCGAATACCTCCGCCGGCTTCTGGAGACTGAATCGGAATCGAACCTGCTGGCCGGCCTATTGACGGAAGCTTCGCTCGTCAGCGACGCAAGCCGCCTGGAGCCGCTGCGCGACATCATTGCGTCCGCCCAGCGGAAAATAACCAAGAACCTGAATGCAATTTCCGATCGGGCGCAACATGAGAAGCTGACCGCGCTTTACAAGCAGCTCGGCGCCATCGGCGCGGACGACGGGATCATTGCCGCGCGAGCCTACGAGCTCAATCAGCAGCACGAAGCCCAAGTCGCATTCACGGCCGCACAAAAAGACGCCTCGAAGCTCAAGCAAGCGGTCGACGCCTTGGTCGAACAGCAAGGCAGCACCGCGCAACACATATCCGGCTACGCGAGCAGCCAAATCAGCTCCGGCAAGCTTATCCTCACCGTCCTGTCCATTGCGGCGGTCCTTGGCGCAGCATTGGTCGCATGGCTTTACGTCGGGCGCAGCGTCGCGCGGCGCCTTGGCTTCCTCAGCGATGCGATGCGGCGCCTGGCCAGTGGCGATCTCACCGTCGATATCCAGGACACCCGCCACGACGAGATCGGAGACATGGGGCGGACCCTTTTGTTCTTCCGCCAGGCAACAGCCGACGTGGCAAGCGCGCGCCGCAAGGAAAGCGAGCAGACGCAAACGCTGGAATCGCGCCGGCAGCTCGTGGAGACCGCGACGCAGGAGTTCGAGCGGGCCGTGTCGAATATCGTTCAGACGCTTGATCGCGCGGCCGGCGCGATGGACACCTCAGCGCGCGAAATGGCGAACAGCGCCAGCCGAAATCAGGAGCAGGCGCTCGCGACCGCGGCCGCGTCAGAGCAGGCAACGACAAACGTGAGCATCGTGGCGACGGCCGCCGAGGAAATCGCCCAGTCGATCGAGCACATTGCCGCCCGCGTCGCAAATTCAGCGAACGTTGCGACGCAGGCGACCGACGAGGCGAAAGCAATCACCGAGGCGGTCGAGAGCCTGTCTGCCTCAGTGGATGAAATCGGCGAAGTAAGCGATCTCATCAGCAGCATTGCCGCGCAGACGAACCTGCTTGCGCTCAACGCGACGATCGAGGCCGCCCGCGCCGGAGAAGCCGGGCGCGGCTTTGCCGTGGTCGCACAGGAGGTCAAGGGCCTCGCCGGACAGACCGCCAAAGCGACCGAAGAAATCACCCGGCACATCGTCTCGATCGAGCAGACGACGGAGCGGTCCGTCAGCGCGATCAAGAAGATCGCGATCACGATCGAACAGCTCAGCGAAGTCGCAAATGACGTTGCGGTGGGGATGCGGCAGCAGGATACGGTGACACAGGAAATCGCACGTAACGCCGGCGCGGCCGCCAAAGGAACACGCGACGTCTCCGAGAACATCACCGAAGTCTCGAACAGCGCAATCAAAACCGGCCAGATCGCCTCGACGGTTCTCACGGCGGCCGCCGAGCTGGCCGATCAATCTCACCTGCTGCGGCGCGAGGTCGAACGCTACCTGGCGCAGCTGCGCGTGGCGTCGTAGCCGCTACCTCACTTCAGAAATTTTCCTCGGAACACGGCGACAGGCCGCCCTTGCGCGCGCACCCATACTCTTCGCACAGGTGGGAAAGGTCGCCCTCGCAGGCGTAGCCGGTGACCGGGCATAACTCGCGCTGCTCCTGGCCGTCGTTCGGCGCAGCCGCCGCAAAGAACCAGGGATCCTCCCACAAAGACTTTCCCACCACGGCCTCCATCCGCCGCCATCAATCCGAAAAAGCGGTCATGGGACCGATCTCGATCGGAACTTCGGTTACTTTCGTCACCGGAAAGCCGGCAATGCGCGAGTGCTCGCGGACGTGTGCTTCGCTTTCGGCAAGATAGATGCAGAACGTCTTGTCGGCTGCAATGTGGGAACGCAGCCATTGCACCTTTCCGGCAAGCTTGGCGAGCGCGGCATTGGAGGTTGCTGCAAGGCCGCGATATTCCTCGCGGGACAGGCTGCCGACCTTCGGGATGTCGCGCTCGATCAGGTAGCGTTTCATGGCGTCCAGCTAACCGGGCCACTTCGCCATGGATGATCCAACGGCAGCAGATGTGCGTGCCTTGCGATCACAAGACGGGCTTCGCGGCGGCGTGATTTCTTCAACGCATCAAGGAACCGCGACAAGAGAGTCCTACGTCGCCCGGCCCGCCCAGCTTCGAGGAGGGCTGTGGCCGGGGTACGGACACCCATTGCGACATTCATGAGATTCTCCTTTTCAGGGTCGGTTGCGTCCCTGGCGGCTTCACCGCTTCACGATGACGACTTCGAGATACTCGCTCGGCACGACCATGGTGCCGTCTTCCGCCTTGTTCATGCGGCCGATGAGATCGAAGACGTCTTTCTCCAGCGCGTTCTGCTTCCGAATATCGAGAGCTGCGAACGCCTTGAGGGTCGGACCATAGAAGGTCCTGAACACGTCGACGAAGTGCTCCGGCGACCGGTAGCGGAAATTGAAATGGCGCGACTCGGTCTTGATCCAGACCGCGGCCGAGCCGAACATTTCGGTCAAACGCGCACGCGTGCCCCAGAGCAACGGAGATTTCGCCGCCGCCGGAGGCGCGATGTATTTTCCGAGCGTCTTGAACAGGTGGCCGATAAAGCCGTCCGGCGTCCAGTTCGTAAGACCGATCTGACCGCCAGACCTGCAGACGCGCAGGAGTTCCGAGGCGGCACGATCCTGATTGGGCGTGAACATGACGCCGAATGTCGAGACGACCGTGTCGAACGCGCCGTCGTCAAACGGCAGGGCCTCGGCATCCGCGACCCTGAATTCGATCGGCAGGCCTTCAGCCAGCGCGCGCGCACGGCCGCGCTCAAGAAGATTTGCCACATAGTCGGTTGAGATCACGTCGCACCAGCGGCGCGCCGCGGCGAGACTCACCATTCCGTTGCCGGCAGCGACATCGAGCACCTTCCGGCCGGAGCGAAGATCGAGCGCCTCGCAAAGCTCCTCACCGACGATTTGCAGGGTTGTGCCGACGACGGCATAGTCGCCCGATGACCAGGCTGCGTGCTGGCGGGCTTTGATTGCGGCAAGATCGGCTGATGTTGTGGGAGCTTCCTGGCTGGCTGGCCTGGCACCTGTAAGGGTCGCGACGTTCATCGGCATCTCCTGTCCAATTTCCAACATGATTGGGAGGTGAGTACCGGCAACTCGTGCGAAAGGCTTTGCCCGGGCCTTGATTTGTTCTTGAGGCGGGCTTGATTATTTCGCGAGACCCTGGCTTGCACTGGTGGGGGCACCAATGCAGTTTCTCTTTGGCGATCATACACTTGACGCCGACCGGCGCGAGCTGCGCCGTGG
>DATBTA010000151.1:0-5110 GCA_036559505.1 Pseudolabrys sp.
CGTCATAGGCGATCACGGCGTGCATGCCGTTGTCGCGGAAGTATTCGCCCATGGTGCAGCCGGTGAAGGGCGCGAGGTATTGCATCGGCGCGGGATCGGACGCAGTCGCCGCGACGACGATCGAGTACTCGAGCGCACCGCGCTCCTCAAGCACCTTCACGAATTGCGCGACGGTCGAGCGCTTCTGGCCGACCGCAACATAGACGCAATAGAGCTTGATCTTCTCGTCCGGCTGCGCATTGAGCGGTTTCTGATTGAGGATCGTGTCGAGCGCGATCGCGGTCTTGCCGGTCTGACGGTCGCCGATGATCAGCTCACGCTGGCCGCGACCGATAGGAATTAACGAGTCGATCGCCTTAAGACCGGTCGCCATCGGCTCATGCACCGACTTGCGCGGAATGATGCCGGGCGCCTTCACATCGACGCGGGCGCGTTTGTCGGACTTGATCGGGCCCTTGCCGTCGATCGGATTGCCAAGCGCGTCTACGACGCGGCCGAGCAATCCCTTGCCGATGGGTACGTCAACGATCGCGCCGGTGCGCTTGACGGTCTGGCCTTCCTTGATCTCGCGGTCGTTGCCGAAAATGACGATACCGACATTGTCGATTTCGAGATTGAGCGTCATGCCGCGCACGCCGTTCTCGAATTCAACCAGTTCGCCGGCCTGGACATTGTCGAGACCGTAGACGCGAGCGATGCCGTCACCGACGGAGAGCACTTGGCCAACTTCGGAGACTTCGGCTTCCTGGCCGAAGTTCTTGATCTGCTCTTTCAGGATCGCGGAAATTTCTGCGGCACGGATATCCATCAGCGGGCCTCTTTCATCGCTAACTTGATCGAATTGAGCTTGGTGCGGAGCGAACTGTCGACCATGCGGCTTCCGACTTTCACGACCAGCCCGCCGATGATGGCAGGATCGATCTTGACGTCGAGGTCGATGTCCTTGCCGCTCGTCACCGTTTTGAGCGCGCTCTTGAGAGTGTCGAGATGCGTGTCGTTGAGTTTCTCGGCGACGGTCACCTGAGCCGTCACCTCACCCTTGTGGCGCGCGACTAGCGCGTGATAGCCGCGGATCATATCGCGCACGGCGAACAGCCGGCGGTTCGTGGTGATCACCCTCAGGAAATTTGCAGCGATGCCGGCGATACCAGCCTTGGCGAGGATCGCGGATAAGGCCTTCAGCTGTTCGTCGGCGCCAAAGACCGGACTGCGCACCAGGCGATTGAGATCGGCACTGTCGGCAATGAGCGCGTCGAACTGATCGAGATCCTTCTTGACCGCATCGACCGCCTTACTCTCGAGCGCAAGCTCGAACAACGCGGTGGCATAACGGCCGGCCATGCCGGAGATGGTCTGATCTTTACCTGCCACAGGAACGCTCGTTGCCTCTACTTTACTTCATCCACAGACCGGACGCCGTCGCCGAAGGCGAACAAACCATTGGAATCCAAACTGGAATTCCGATTTCTGGGGACGTCGCGAAAGTCTGCGGAAACCCCCTGAAATCGTGGGCTAGCTAACACAGCAGGCATGGCGGTGCAACACGGCGGCCCATTCGCCGCGGTTCCGACGGGGGGAGACAGCGGGCGCTTGTCGTCAAATTTGCATCACAGGGTTACCTCGCCAGAGAGCCGGGTGCGCTATAGCGTGCGCTACCGAAGCTCCGGCCGGAAATCCCCCGCGCAATGTCAAATCCGAAAGCGAAAGCAGACAGCGCCGCGACCGCAAGGCTGCTGGTCGTGCTGCTTGCATTTGCGTGGGGATTGAACTGGATCGCTGCCGCGTTCGCCCTACGGGAAATATCACCATGGAGCTTGCGCGTTGCCGGCTCCGGCATAGGCGCGGCAATTCTGTTTTTGGCAGCCAGCGTCACTGGCCACAACATGAAGCTACCTCGTGGCGAGTACGTTCATGTCATGGTTGCGGGATTGCTCAATGTCGCGGGATTTCAGGTCCTCTCCGGTTTCGCGCAGCTCAGCGGTGCCACTTCGCGCGCAATCATCATCACCTATTCGATGCCAATATGGACGGTCGTGCTCAGCTGGCTCGTTCTCGGCGAACGTCTCAATACGATTCGCTGGTTTGCATTCGGTCTATGCATCGCCGGCATCACAATTCTGCTGTGGCCATTGTTTGTCGCCGGGTTCCCTCCATTTGTCTTCTATTCGCTCGGCTGCGCGCTGACATGGGCCATAGCGACCGTCTACATCAAATGGGCGAAAGTGACGGTCGAGCCGCTGGTCAACGCGGCGTGGCAATTGTTGCTTGGGCTGGTGTTCATCGTCGCCGGGAGCTTCGCTTTCGAAGGCTATCCGCATCTCTGGCCGCTGCAGAGCGATACGATACTGGCAATCCTTTTTGTTGGATTGTTCGGCGTTGGCCTTGCACATTTCCTATGGTGGTCGATTGTGGGACGGTTGCCAGCCACGACGGCAGCGCTCGGATCGCTTTTGGTCCCCGTGATCGGCATCGGCGCAACTGTGATTGTGCTTGGCGAGCGTCTGACGACTCCCGACATGATCGGTTTTGCCATGATTTTCGCAGCCGCAGCATGTGTCTTGTTGCAGCCGAACGCACGTCACGACGAAATGCCCGAGTGACGAGGACTGAAATTTCCGTCGTGATCTCTAGAAAAAGCTCTGCGGATCGACGTCGACTTCCAGCCGCACATTGCCGCGCGGCTTGGGCGCCTCTGCAAGCCAGGCACGCAAGTAAGCCGAAAGGTCGAAGGCGCGCGGCGATTTCACAAGCAGCCGGAAGCGATGCCGGCCTCGCACGACCGCGATCGGTGCTTCGGCGGGCCCGAGCACGCGGACATGTTCATCGCGCGGAGCGGCCTTGGCGAGGGCGCGGCCGTAGGCTTCGGCGGCGTGCCGCTCATTTGCGGTGATGACCAGCCCTGCCAGCCGCCCAAATGGCGGATAGCCCGTACGCTCGCGCTGTTCGATTTCGTTTTTGTAGAAGGCCTCGCGGTCGCCGGAGATAAGCGCGCGCATCACCGGATGTTCTGGCTGGTGGGTCTGCAGGTAGCCGAAGCCCCGCCCCTCCTCGCGCCCTGCTCGTCCAACCACCTGGTGCAACAACTGAAAAGTACGCTCCGGCGCACGGGGATCGCCGTTACCAAGGCCGAGGTCCGCGTCGACGATGCCGACCAGGTTGAGCTTGGGAAAATGGTGCCCTTTGGCGACAAGTTGCGTACCGATGACGAGATCGAATCGTCCCTCGGCGACGTCGTCGAGCTCTTGCCGAAGGCGTTCGATCGATTCCACGAGATCGCTCGACAGCACCAGAATACGGGCCTGTGGAAATAGCTCAGCCGCCTCCTGTTCGAGCCGCTCGACGCCCGGACCGACGGCAGCGAGGCTTTCGGTCGCGTGGCAGTTTGGACACTCCGCCGGTGGCGGGATCGAATATCCGCAGTGATGACACACGAGCCTGCGCCTGAAGCGATGATCGACCAGCCAGGCATCGCAATTCGGGCATTGGAAACGGAAACCGCACGCCCTGCACAATGTGAGGGGCGAATAGCCGCGCCGGTTGAGAAACAGCAGCGCCTGCTCGCCGCGCGTCAACGATATCGCCACGGCTTCGGCCAGCCGCGGCGAAATGAAACGTCCGCGCGGTGGACCCTCGCGACGCATGTCGATCGCTTCGATCGATGGCAGATGTGCGCCCCCGAAACGCTCGGGCAAATGCACATGCCGGTAACGGCCGCGGCGTGCATTCACTTCCGACTCGACCGAGGGGGTCGCCGATGCGAGCACAACCGGAATTCTCGCGATCGAGCCGCGCACGACTGCCATATCTCGTGCGTGGTAGTGGGCGCCATCTTCCTGCTTGTAGGCCGGGTCGTGCTCTTCGTCGACGACGATGAGTCCAAGATCGGCATAGGGCAGGAACAAAGCCGAACGGGCGCCGACGATCACCGAGACTTCATTCGCGGCGACCGCGGCCCAGGTCTGTGCGCGCTTGCGCGGTGAAATTTGTGAGTGCCATTCGGCGGGCCGCGTTCCGAAGCGGCCGGAGAAGCGGTCCAGAAACTGGGCGGTCAGCGCGATTTCCGGCATCAGGATGAGAGTCTGGCGCTTGCGCCGGATATTTTCGGCAACCGCTTCGAAGTAGACTTCGGTCTTTCCCGAACCGGTGACCCCGTCCAGCAAAGTCACCGTATAGCCCCCCTGCTCAACCGTCTTGCGCAACATGTCGGCGGCGGCAAGCTGCGCCAGCGAGAATTCCGGCTTGCTGAAATCGGGATCCGGCGGCAGCGCTACCGGATCGGGCGGGATCACCACGGTTTCGAGCGCGCCCTCATCGATCAATCCATTGATGACGCTTGCGCTGACGCCGGCTTCCTTCGCGGCCGCCCCTTTCGAACGCGTGAGTCCGTCTGCAACAAGCTGGAGCACGCGCGCGCGTGCAGGAGTCATTCGTTGCGGCGGCGGGCCGGCCAGGCGAACGCCGACTTGCTCACGTCCGGGTCCGAGATGTTCGCCCATGCGCAGCGCCATACGCAGCACGGTGCCGCGCGACGCCAGCGTATAGCTCGAAACCCAGTCGACGAACTGGCGCAACTCGGCTTTAAGCGGCGGCACGTCGAGCTTTTCATCGACGTCTTTCAGCCGGTTGTGCAGTCGCGGATTTGGCGTGGGATTTTCCGCCCAGACTACGCCCATGCATTCCCGTGCACCGAGCGATACCGACACCAGGTTGCCCGGCGCGAGCTCGAGCCCGGCCGGAACCCGGTAGGAATAGGTCTGGTCAAGCGCCACCGGCACCAGAATATCGACGACGCGCGTGGTCATGGGCTCAGGTCTGGCCGATTCCGCGGCTTTAAGGAAGGGTGAAGAAAGCGATGTCACTCTTGCCGCGATGACCGCCGCCAAGACACCCACCATGGACGGGTTTCGCGTCGCGCCCGACATCAGTGCCGAAATCGCGCGATGGCTTAGTCATCTCGGCGCCGAACGCCGCATGTCCGTGAAAACGCTGGATGCCTATCAGCGCGACGTGTCTCAGTTCCTGGGCTTTCTGACCGACCATTTGGGCTCAGCGCCGACGCTGAAGCAACTCGCCAAGCTGACCCCAGCCGATATTCGCGCCTTCATGGCCG
>DATBTA010000152.1:0-8292 GCA_036559505.1 Pseudolabrys sp.
GCCATTTTGCGTCACGCCCACGACCTTTGCGCCCGGGAACCGGCTGAGCACGGCCTGCACCAGCGGATCGCTCTGTACGTCGCGCTCGATCTCGGCCTGCTGCGCATCGGCCTGGGCGCGCATCGTCGGTGCGCCCTGCTCTTTGGACACGACCACGATCCAGCGCTTGCCGGTCCAACCGGTCAGCTTGCGCTGGAGGTCGTGCACCAGCGTCTTCGGTGCGCGCGCCTCGAGCGCGATTTCGAGCTGGCCATCCTCGCAGCGGACCAGCCGCACGTCGCGCTCAAGCGCCATCTTCGTGGTGATGTCGCGCTTCTCCACGGCAAGCGCAATCAGATCGGCAAACGAATTGATGGACAGAGTCGGCGCGGCGACCGGGTCGTCCCGGCGCGGCATGGGATCCTCCGCCGGCCGCGGCGACACCGCCGCAGAAGATCGCGGCGAACCACGCGGCGCCTCGTAGCGCGGCGCGTAGCCTTGGGACGAGGCCTGAACGCTACCGCCGTTCCCCTGCGGACGGGCCGGTGCAGCGCCGTTTTCGCTGAGCGAGCGAACGACTTCATCGGGCGTCGGCAGATCGGCTGCATAGGCAATGCGCACCAGCACCATCTCGGCAGCGGCGACCGGACGCCCGGATGCCGGCACCTCGGCGACGCCTTTGAGCAGCATCTGCCAGGCACGCGACAGCACGCGCATCGACAGCTGCGCCGCAAAAGCGCGCCCGCGCGTGCGTTCGGCCTCCGACAGCGACAGGTCGTCGGCAACCGCCGGAATGACTTTGACGCGCGTGACAAAGTGGGTGAACTCAGCGAGATCGGCAAGGATGACGGCAGGATCGGCACCGATCTCATATTGCTCGCGCAACTCTTTAAGCGCCGCGGCCGCGTCGCCTTTCATCAGCGCCTCGAACAAATCAACCACCCGCACGCGATCCGCCAGCCCCAGCATCTGGCGCACATCCTCGGCTCGGACCGGACCGGCTGCATGCGCCATTGCCTGATCGAGCAGCGACAGCGAGTCGCGCACCGAGCCTTCCGCCGCGCGCGCGATCAAAGCGAGCGCGGCAGGCTCGATCTCGGCCTTCTCTTTCGCGGCGATGCCCTGCAAATGGTCCACCAGAAGAGCCGCGTCGACTCGGCGCAGATCGAAACGCTGACAGCGCGAGAGCACCGTCACCGGCACCTTGCGGATTTCAGTGGTCGCAAAAATGAACTTTGCGTGCGGTGGCGGCTCTTCCAGCGTCTTGAGCAACGCGTTGAAGGCCGCGCCCGACAGCATGTGCACTTCGTCGAGGATGTAGACCTTGTAGCGCGCGCTCATCGGCGCGTATCGGATTGCGTCGTTGATCTGCCGCACGTCTTCGACACTGTTATGCGAGGCGGCATCCATCTCCAGTACGTCCGGATGCCTGCTTTCGATGATGGCCTGGCAGTGCACGCCCATCACCGGCATCTTGATCGTCGGTTCTTTTATTGAGCCGTCGGACAGTTCGTAATTAAGCGCACGCGCAAGAATGCGGGCGGTTGTCGTTTTTCCGACACCGCGTACGCCCGTCAGGATCCAGGCCTGCGGAATGCGGCCGCTCTCGAACGCGTTCGAGACCGTGCGCACCATGGCGTCTTGCCCGATCAGATCCTCGAAGCTTGCGGGCCGGTATTTGCGTGCGAGCACGCGGTATCCATCGGCCGGCGCCTCGGCCGGGGCGGAACCGGAAACGGCGGATTTTCTGGGCTCGCTCATCGTGCCATCCGCTTCGCCGCCGCGCGACGCGCGGACTGATCGCGAACAAGTCTAGGAATTGGTGGGAGGCTGACGAGCGACCCGAACCGCGCTCGTTAGGGCTGCTTCCTTCCGGATCTGACCCGGTTGGCGAGTGGCTCGTCCACTGCCAACCTCCCGGAGTCTATATCGGGCCAATAAACCGGGAAAGCAAGCAGCGGGGTGGCGTCTCTGCTAGCTTTCCTCCGAAAGAATCGTGCGGATTTGTCCAATGGATTCAGGGCTTACCAAGGGCTGGTCGCTGCATCCGCAGCTCGCGCAAGACACGGTTCCGGTCGGCGACCTGCCGCTTGCCCGCGCGCTGCTGACGAACGACGCCAACTACCCGTGGCTGATCCTGGTGCCGCGCATGCCCGGCCTCGTCGAGCTCATAGATCTTGAGAAAAACGCGCAAGTGCAGCTGCTCGGCGAAATCGCCGTAACGGCGCGCGCGCTGAAAGACATCACTCGGTGTGACAAGCTCAACATCGCTGCGCTCGGGAATCAGGTGCCGCAATTGCATGTGCACGTGATCGCACGCCGCCATACCGATGCCGCATGGCCCAAGCCGGTCTGGGGAGTTGCGCCGCCGCTTCCCTATGAGAAGGCGCAACGGCACGCGTTTCTCGAGTCTCTGCGGCAATCGCTCAAGTCTGAAGGCCTTACCGCCATGGACCGGTAGTTCCGGTTCTGCGAGAAACCGGCATGGCCGCGCCCCCCTCCCGCATCCTGATCATCTCGCTGCGCCGCATCGGCGACCTGCTGCTGACGACGCCGATGATCCGTAGCATGCGCCGCGCCTGGCCCGAGGCACAAATCGACGTGCTGGTGTTCGACGGCACTGCGGGAATTATTGCCGGCAACTCGGACATCGACCGAATTCTCACGATGCCGCAGCGGCCGACGGCGGCGGAAAGCCTGCGCCTGATCGGGCGCCTTTGGCGCTCTTACGATGTTGCAGTATCCACGCAAAGCGGAGATCGTCCGACGGTCTTCGCTTTCGCCGCCGGCCGGTGGCGTGTTGGGGTGACAACAGATGCCGATCCATGGCTCGCACGCGCGCTTAAGCGTATTGCGCTGCATCGAGCCGTCCCCGCGGCGGAGAAGCTTCACCGCGTCGAGCAAAATCTTCGGCTCGCCGATGCTCTCGACATTCCGCGCGTTCCTGAGCTGGTTTGTCCCGCAGCGGCTCAAGCCACGGCCGTTGCGATCAACGGCAAATACGCCCTCATCCACGCCGCGCCGATGTTCACCTACAAGGAATGGACGCCGGATGGGTGGCGCGCAGTCGCGGCGAACCTGGTAAAGCGCGATCTCTCAATTATTGCGATAGGCGGTCCTGGCGAAGCGGAGCGCCGCTATCTGGAAAACGTCTGGCGCGGCGTCTGCGAATTCCATCAGCTGGAATGGCCGGAGACGATGAAGCTGCTTTCGGGCGCCCGTGTTTACATCGGTCCCGACACGTCGACGACGCATCTTGCCGCCGCGGCCGGATGCCGAACGGTCGCGTTATTCGGCCCCATGGACCCGCGCGTCTGGGGGCCATGGCCAGTTGGCGGACTCGCGGCGCCGTGGCAGGCGAGCGGCACCATCCAGAACCAGGGCAATGTCTGGATCGTGCAGAACCCCCTGCCGTGCATGCCCTGCACCTTTGAAGGCTGCGAACGCAACATCCGTAGCCACAGCGTTTGTCTCGACGAGCTCAAGCCCGAGCAGGTGATAACGGCCATCGATCAGGCGCTCGCCTGAACCCGCATCGGACGGCGCATTGCGCGGCGCGTGCTCGCGTGCGAATTTGAGCGACGCATGTCATCACGTTTGGGCCCTAAACCGCGTCTGGGATACACGAACAGCCGTATCGAGCGCGCGGCGGAACTGCGCACAGATGCCGCCGCCATAGCCGCGCTGACAAAGCACCCCGGCGCAGGAACATATGTGATTGGCGGCGAATGGATCGTCGCGAAGAAAGGTTCGCCCCTCAGCGAGCCGCTATTCACGCCGGCTGAAGCGCACGAGCTCGGCCCGGCCGCTGAAACGATCTTTCTTGGCCTGCTTGATGGCGCGCCGCGTTTTGGCCACGGGCTTTCACTTCAGTCGGCCGAGGCGCTGAAAAGCCGCGGCGATCTGTTGGTAACGGACCTGCGGTCGATCGCCGTGCAGGGGCTCGTTGCCGCCGATGACCTGCCGCCTATTGCCGAAGCGAAGGCCGTCCTTCATTGGCATGCGCGCCACCGCTTTTGCCCCAATTGCGGGGCCGCGACACGGCTTGTCTGCGGCGGCTGGCGGCGCGACTGCCCGCAATGCAAGGCCGAGCATTTTCCGCGCACCGATCCAGTGGTGATCATGCTGGCGATCGATGGCGACCGCTGCCTGCTCGGCCGCAGTCCGCGCTTCGTGCCGACGATGTGGTCGTGTCTTGCCGGCTTCGCGGAGCCTGGCGAGTCGATCGAAGATGCGGTGCACCGGGAAACGCGCGAGGAAGCGGGGATCACGTGCGGTCGCGTGGTCTATTTCGCATCGCAGCCCTGGCCGTTCCCGGCGTCACTGATGATCGGCTGCCACGCCGAGGCATTGACGCACGAAATCGTCGTCGATCGCGAGGAACTCGAGGACGCCCGCTGGTTTAGCAAAGATGAGATCGGGAGCATGCTGACGCGCAAGCACCCGCAGGGGCTGACGACCCCGCCGCCAGTAGCCATCGCGCATCACATTATCCGCGCATGGGTAGAAGACGAGGTCCGTTTTGACTGAGCCGCGCGAAAAAAAACAGCCCCGAATCCTGTGTGCGGGCGGCGCTGTGCAGGACATCATTATGCGTGTGGACAAGTTCCCGGACGCCGGCACGAAGGTGCAGGCATCGGAATTTATGATCACGTCCGGCGGCCAGGCCGGAAATGCCGCGGTCGCAATCGCGCGCCTTGGTGGTCGCGTGAGCTTTGCCGGCCCGCTCGGTGCGAAGGACGATGAATTTGCCGGCCGTATTCTTCAAAGCCTCACGCGCGAAAAAATAGATTGCAGCGGGGCCATCCGTGTTCCGGGCGCGATTTCCTCGGTATCACTGATTTTGATTGATGCCACTGGGGAAAAAACAATTGCGACACGTCGGGATCAAGGCCTGAGTGCGATCGCGCCCGAGAATCCCGAACGTGCTGTCGCGGACGCCGACGCTGTGCTCCTCGACAATCGTTATCCGAATTTCGCGACTCCGATTTGCAAGGAAGCACAGGCGCGCGGTATTCCCCGCGTGCTCGACCTCGACAAGGCAGTATCGCTCGACGATCCGCTGCTACATGCCTGCAGTCATGTCATCTCGTCGGCTGAGGCGCTTCGCGGCACCACGGGACTAAACGACCTAGGCGCCGCGCTCAAAAAGCTGGGGCAGTCTTTCAAAGGCTTCCTAGCCTTCACAGACGGCTCAGACGGAGTCTACTGGCTCGAAAATGGCGAGATCCGGCATATGGATGCGTTCAAGGTGAAGGCGATCGACACGCTGGGTGCCGGCGACGTGTTCCACGGCGCTTTCACGTTTCGCTTCGTTGAGTCGGGCGACGTGCACGATGCAATGCGGTTCGCGGGGGCTGCCGCCGCCATCAAATGCACGCGTTTCGGCGGGCTGATGGGCGCGGCAACACGCGCCGAGGTCGACGAATTCCTCAAGCAAAATCCGGCGTGAATCCTACTTCTTTGACGGACATGGCGCGCCGCAAGGCGCGCATGCGCCTGCAAAATCCTCCGGCGACACCGCGCGCCCGCTCGACGGGCTGGCGAGGTGATCGGTCAGGATGGCTCCGACGCCGAACAGCACGACGATGATGTAAACAAGCCGCACGGCGCTACTCCCGCGACAGGCCGAACAGCGGCCGCAGGCGGATGCCGATCAGGCAACCCGGCAGGGCGGCGAGGAACCAGATCCACCCGTGCAGCGAGCCGGAGGCAATGCCACCGACAAAAGCGCCGATGTTGCAGCCAAAACCGAGGCGGGCGCCCCACCCCATTAGCAGGCCGCCAAACACGGCGGCGAGCAATGACTTCGCGGGCGGCCAGCTGCCGCGCGCGAACGGTTTCGACGCCGCGGCCGCCGCCATTGCGCCGAAAATCATTCCGAAATCCGTGAGACTGGAGGTGTCGGACAATACGGATTCCGCAAGCGCATGCTTGGGGCCCGGCCACTGCCAGAATGCCGAGTGCGAAAGGTCGAAACCGAGCGCCGTCGCAGCTTTCGCACCCCACACCGTGTATCCGAATGTCACGCTCCATGGATGGCCCCCGACCAGAAAGACAGCGACGCACAGCAAACCGATTGCCAGACCGCCGATGATGTAGTTGCGCGATGGCATGAAGTTCGCGCCACGCCGACGTGCAAACGCAATGATCAGCGCCGCCGCAATTGCAATACTTACAAGGGTCGCGATCAGGCCACCCCATGCGCCGAGATAGTCCGATGCCAGGATAGGATCGATGCCGCCAAGCGCAAGAAACGCCGGCAGCGACAGGCTGCCGAACACGCTGCCGATGACAAAGAACAGGAGCGTCACCAGCATGCGTCCCGAGCCGCCACCGACTGTGTAGAGGGTCCCCGAGCCGCAGCCGTTTGCCAGCTGCATGCCAATACCAAAAACAAAGGCACCGATGACCAGTGACGGCCCGAGCGGGGCGATTGCTCCGCCGTATTTCGGCAAGAGCGCCGCCACGGGCACCACCACGACCGCGCAGACGGCGATCACGATCAACCCGCCGAGAAGCCCTCCTGCTTCACCGCGCGTCAGGAAACGCCGCCACGAGGCGGTGTAACTGAACTCGGCCTTGAGGAATGCAACTCCGAGACCGAAGCCACCGATGATCAAAGCCGCCGAAGTAGGGTGATGATCGAGAAGCACCAACGCGACCAAGATCGCCGTGGCCGCCAGTGCTAATCCAAAGAAAAGGCGATCGATACCAACGGCCGCGCCCTGATCGGACGCAGCCAAGCTTGCGGTCGTCATTGGAGCTCCGAGACGCAGATCAGGATCCGAGGCCGAGGGCCTTCTTCAGATCGTCCCATTTCGTACGCGAAGATTCAATCGGCCGGCTGTCATTGCTGGTCCACTCCACCATGGATCCGGCATAAAGCTTGGCGTCCTTTCGGCCGAGGAGTTCATGGAACACAAACCAATCGGTCGACGCCCAATGGCCAGTATTGCAGTAATTCACGACCGGACCGGCCGGTGCGGAATCGGCAACGACAGCAAGCGCGGCCTTCGGTTTCAGTCGATTGCTCTCGGAATCGTAGAATTCCGCGCTGTCGATATTCAACGCGCCAGGAATTCGGCCATAGGCTTTCGACGCGGGCGCTTTTTCCTTTCCAAGGAAGAATGACGCAGGCCGCGCATCGACAAGGGTTGCTCCGCCCTTTCCTTCGATCGATTCCACGTCGGCGGCCTCGGCCAGGATGCTCTTGTCGACGGTCGCCGTAAAAATCTTCGGCGATGGCGCGTTCGTCCCTGTCTCGAGCGGCAGACCAGAAGTGCGCCAGGCAGCGACGCCACCGTCCAGGATCGAGATATTTTTCACGCCCGCATATTTCAGCGTCCAGTAAGTGCGGGTTGCCGAGCCCAGGTCCAGGACGCTTACACCCGCGGGCACAACAACGACATGAGTGTCTTCGTCGATGCCGAGATCCCCAATAAGCTTCTCAAGCTCCGGCACGGTTGGGACCATGAACGGCACATTGTTGCGCGTAACCCGCCATCCGGCTTTGTCGTAGTCGCTGTGCACGCTTTTCGGGATGTGTCCGGCCGCATAGGCCTGCGCACCGCCGCCATCGATGGCGGAGCGGATGTCGAGCACGACCAAATCGGTGTCGGCCAGGTGTTCGTTGAGCCATTTCGGCGTTACGAGCGGATCGGCATGCGCCCCCGCAACCGAAACGGCCATGGCCGCGCTGAACAGCATCGCTGCGCCGAGCCGGCGAACGGCCTGGAAGGGATTAATTCGGACCAGAGTTTTCATGACACGACTTCACGTTTGCATTTGCCGCCGGTAGGGCGGCTGAGGATTTCTATTGAAATAGAATATCTTTCTCTGTAAAGACAGATACAGGTACGAAAAAAGAATAACTTACTATCTATGAACTAAGGCTGAGTAATTTTTTCTATTTTCTGATGGAACTGAAGAATGGATGCCATCGACCGGAAGATCCTCGCCGTGGTGCAGGAAGACGCGTCGCTGTCCGTCGCCGAAATCGGCCAACGGGTCGGCCTGTCATCGACGCCGTGCTGGAAGCGGTTGCAGCGCCTGGAGGCCGACGGCGTCATCACCCGCCGGGTGGCGATCATCGACCCGGAAAAAGTTGGCCTTGGCATCACGGTGTTCGTCTCGATCGAGACTGGCGATCATTCGCAGGAATGGCTGAAAAGCTTCGCCGACATGGTGGGCGCGATGCCGGAAGTGATGGAGTTTTACCGGATGGCCGGCGACGTCGATTACATGTTGCGCGTTGTTGTAACCGACATCGCCGGGTACGACGCGTTCTACAAAAAACTAATAGCCACTGTG
>DATBTA010000153.1:0-4736 GCA_036559505.1 Pseudolabrys sp.
GGTTTTTCTCGCGTCGTCCCTTGGAGCGCACGCAGACGATCCGATCAAAGGCGAAGTCAAAGCGATCGCTGACGGTGGCTTTGTGCGGCTGCTCTTTCATTTTGATCAGGCCGTCGAATCCAATGTCCGTGTTTCGGGCGCGATTATCGTCATTACCTTCAAGAAGCCGGTCGTCGTGGCCGCCGAGAAGCTCAGCTCAGGCGCCTCCGGGTTTATAAGTGTTGCCCGCCGTGACCCCGATGGGGGCGCAATCCGAATTGCGTTGGCGCAGAAGGCGAAAGTCAACACGATCGCCGCCGCCGAACGCCTTTACGTTGATCTTTTGCCTGACAACTGGAAAGGCCCGACGCCGGGTCTGCCGCAGGAGGTGATCGACGAGCTTGTACGCCGCACGCGCGAGGCCGAAAGCCAGCTGCACCAGCAGAAAATTGCCGACAAGCAAAAGAAACCTCCGCTGGTCCACGTCAAGGTGGCGGCCCAGCCCACGTTCATTCGCTATATTTTCACGATGCCCGGCACCGTGAATGTCGTGCCCGAGCGGGCCGACGGAAGGGTCACGCTCACTTTTGATCAACAGGTCAACTGGGATCTCGCCGACGCCAAGGCTTCGTTGCCTCCGACGCTGAAGTCAATCGAGTCCGAGGTCGATTTCGACACTGTCGCGGTCGTCTTCACGCTTAATGGGATGCCGCAGGTGCGGACCTTCCGCGAGGACCGCAGCATCATCGTCGACATTGGACTCGACGGAGCGGCCAAACCTAAGCCAACGGAGGGCAGCGCAAAGCAGCCAGTCGTGGCGGAAGGCTCGCCTGCGATCGCGCCCCCGCAAACGGCGCCTGCAAAAGATGCAACTCCGCCAACCGAACCGAAACCGGCGGCGTCACCGGCGCCTGTCGCAGCTCCGCCGGCCGAGGCGAAGCCTGTGCAGGCTCCGCAAACTGCGAAAGAGCAGCCAAAGCCTGTCGAGAATCCGGCGCCGTCCAAGGAGGCGCAAGCCCCGGCACCGCCCGCCGGAGCCAATGCGTCATCTGATGCCGCCGCTACGGCCCCTGCACCGTCACCGCCTGCGGCGCCGGCCAGCGTCCCTGCAGCGGCCTCACCTGTGCCCGCCCGGTCTGCGGATGCTGCCACGTCGGCACCTGCGCCTGCGCCGCCTGTGGAAATGGCCAAGCCGTCTCAGCGCGCTCCAACTGCAGATGCCGAACGCCCGCCCCCTAATCCGAATGCCGTCGTTGTGGCCGGCGTGCAGCAGTCCGGCGAGACTATGCGCATCGAATTTCCGTTCGCGTTGGCGACGCCCGCAGCGGTTTTTCAGCGTGCAGATACGTTGTGGCTGGTGTTCGACACGCCAACGCAAATCGATCTGACCGCGATTCAGGCCGACAACGACAATGGCGTGCGTGAGGTGCTGTTCGACCGGGCAAAAGACGGGGTCGCCACTATTCGCTTCAAGCTGACCCGGCCAAGGATGAGCAGTATTGTCGCTGACGGGCCGACGTGGATCGTCACTATTGCCGACACGGTGACAGCATCGACCAAGCCGCTGACCGTCGCGCGCAGCATCGTCGGCAAGAATCGTGCAAGCCTCGCCATTCCGTTCGACGATCCGCGCGCCATCCATGAGGTTACTGACCCGGACATCGGCGACCGACTGCTCATCGTAACTGCGCTTGGGCCAGCGCGGGGCTTCCTCAAGGCGCAGGACTTCGTCGAACTGCGCGCCTTGCCGTCAACTCACGGCGTGGTGGTGCAACCTCTTGCCGACGACATCACCGCAGAGCTCGGAGCCGACAAAGTCAGCATCAGCCGGCCGGCTGGACTGTCCTTGTCGGCGACCGCGCTCGGCCAGCAGCCGCTCGCGACCAATTTTCGGGCCTACACGTTCGACACCCAATTGTGGGGCTACGACCGCGATGCGCCGTTCAACGCGCGCCAGGCCGAGCTGATCCGGCTTGCCGCTGCGGCGCCCGTGTCGAAACGCCGGCATGCCCGGCTCAATCTTGCGCGCTTCTACCTGGCAAAGGACATGGCTCCTGAAGCCAAGGCTGTCCTCGACGTAGCTCTCTCGGACCAGCATTCGGACGACGTCACCGGCAGCGTACTCACGGCTGTCGCCGACGTGATGCTCGACCGGCCCGAGGAAGCGCTCAAGGTTCTGGCCAAGCCGCAGGTGGGAAACCAGCAGGATGCCCCGGTCTGGCGTGCGATCGCTCTGGCTCGCCAGGGGAGGTGGGCAGACGCGCAGAAGATCTTCAAAACCATCAGCGCCGCCATCGGTGCGCTGCCGATCGAGCTTCAGCGCATGGCAATGAAGGAAGCGCTGCGCTCGGCCATCGAGGTGCGCGACTTCAACAGTGCCACCAGGGTGGTCAACGAAATAGAGACCGTTGGCGTTACCCCGGACCTTGAGCCCACGATCAATGTACTGGTCGGCCGGCTATACGAGGGCCTGGGACGCAACGAGGACGCGCTCTCGAGCTATCGTGCGGCGGCGACATCAGGCAATCGCCGCGCGGCGGCGCAGGGGCGATTACGGGAGATCGCGCTCACATTTGCGACTGGCGGGATGGGCCGCAAGGACGTCATCAATGACCTCGAGACATTGACAACGGTGTGGCGTGGAGATGAAACGGAAACCGAAGGCCTCAAGCTGCTTGCGCATCTCTATACGGAAGAAAGCCGGTACCGCGACGCGTTCCACGTTATGCGCACGGCCCTGCTTGCGCATCCCAACTCGGACCTGACGCGCAAGATTCAGGACGAAGCCGCTGTCACGTTTGAAAGCCTTTTCCTGGGGGGGAAGGGCGAGGCATTGCCGCCGGTCGAAGCTCTTGGCCTGTTCTACGATTTTCGTGAGCTCACTCCAATCGGCCGGCGTGGCGACGAGATGATCCGCAGGCTTGCGGACCGGCTGGTCTCCGTCGATCTGCTCGACCAGGCGGCCGAGTTGCTTCAGCACCAGGTCGATCATCGGTTGCAAGGTGGCGCGCGGGCCCAGGTCTCAACGCGGCTGGCGGTTGTCTACCTTATGAATCGCAAGCCGGACCGCGCGCTTGCCACCTTGCAGAAAACCCGGGCCGCAGACCTTTCCAACGATCTGCGCGATCAGCGGCTGCTGGTTGAAGCGCGTGCCATGTCAAATCTCGGGAGGCACGATCTGGCGCTGGAGCTGATCACGAATATCAGCAGCCGCGAAGCAATGCGGCTGCGGTCCGATATCTTGTGGGCCTCGCGCCGTTGGCGGGACGCGGGCGAGCAGATTGAGCTGCTTTACGGCAATCGCTGGCGCGAATTCGCGCCGCTTAATGATACCGAGCGCTCGGATATCCTGCGCGCGGCGATTTGCTACGCTCTGAGTGAAGAATCAATTGGGGTTGCACGTCTACGCGAAAAATACGAAGCCAAATTCTCCGATGGCGCCGATCGGCGCGCCTTCGAAGTTGTGACCGCGCCGATCGGGGCAAGCGGCACTGAATTCCAGGATATTGCCAAGAAAGTTGGGAGCGTCGACACGCTCGACGCATTCCTTCGCGACCTAAGTGCGCGCTATCCGGAGGCCTCTGCGGTACCGCCGGCGGGAGCGGCAGGTGAGGGGAGCCCAGCGGCAGAGTCAGAGGCAAAGCCCACCACGAACGGTGCAGCAGCCGGCGCTGCGGCAGGAACGGGACCAGACAATCGCAACGCGGCATCCTCGCCATTGCCTCCGAACGCCCCGGCCGGCGTGCCGCTCAAGCCCGACAAAGAGCCAACTGGCTCGATTCCGCGCCTGAAAACGCGCGCGACCGCGCGCTGAACAAAATCTTCGCTTAGCAAACATGGCGGCGTGGGTGCCTGGCTTGCGGCTGCGCGCTCAAACATCAGTCCAGCAGGAGGTGCGGCAACCAGAGCGAGAGCGCTGGGATGTAGGTGACCAGAATAAGCACAATCACCATCGGAATATAGAACACGAGGATGCTCTTCGAGACGGCTTCCATCGACACCTTTCCAATGGCGCAGCCGACTACCAGCGTCGGTCCGACCGGCGGCGTCAGCAGGCCAATGCCGAGATTGAGAATCATGATCATGCCGAAGTGCACCGGGTCGATGCCGAAGGTCTTGATGACCGGCAGGAAGATCGGCGTGCAGATCAGGAGCATCGGCGCTAGATCCATGAAGGTGCCGAGCACCAGCAGCAGGATATTGACCAGCAGCAGGAAGGTGTACTTGTCGTTGGCGACGGTGAGGAAGAACTGCGTCACCTTGGCTGGCACCTGCATGATGGCCATCATGTAGCCGAACGCCACGGAGAAGCCGATCATGATCATGACCATGCCGACAGTGCGCACCACGCGGCCCACGAGCAGCGGCAACTCGCTCCACTTGTAATCGCGATAGATGAACATTGTGACCAGGAACGAGTAGATGCAGGCGACGGCGGCGGATTCGGTGGGCGTGAACACACCGCTCAGAATGCCACCGATGATGATGAAGACGGTGAGCAGACCCCAAGACGCCTCCACCGCGATTGTGAGCGCGCGTCGCAACGGGATGACCTCGCCCTTAGGGAAGTTGTCCCTCCGGGCGATGTAGAAGCACAGAAACATCAGCGACAGGCCGAGAAGCAGGCCCGGAATGATGCCGGCGATGAACAGGTGCGCGACCGAGATCGTGCCGCCGGCCGCCAGCGAGTAGATGACGGCGTTGTGTGACGGCGGGATCAGCAGTGGCTGCAGCGAGCCGGCGATGGTCACGTTGAC
>DATBTA010000154.1:0-10589 GCA_036559505.1 Pseudolabrys sp.
CCAGCCCGCGCAGCTCAACACAGTTCTGAAAAAACTCGAGACGATCCAGCAGAAGTTCGCCAAGAGGGTTTCGCTTGCCGACCTGATCGTTCTCGGCGGATGTGCCGCGATCGAGAAAGCCGCGAAGGACGCCGGTTACAAAGTAAAGGTACCCTTCACACCGGGGCGCATGGACGCCACGCAGGAGAAAACCGACGTCGAATCCTTTGCACCGCTTGAGCCGCGGGCCGACGGCTTCCGCAACTACATCAACGGCAAGCGGCAGTTCATGTTGCCGGAAGAGGCGTTGGTGGACCGGGCGCAATTGCTGCGGTTGACGGCGCCCGAGATGACGGTCCTCATCGGCGGCCTGCGCGTGCTCGGCACCAATGCCGGAGACTCCAAGCACGGAGTCTTCACCAAGAAGCCCGGGAAGCTGACGAACGATTTCTTCATCAACTTGCTCGACATGAGCACGATTTGGTCGCCGGCCGGCGACAACGTGTACGAGGGGCGCGATCGGAAAACGAACACCATCAAGTGGGCCGGCACCCGCGTCGACCTGATCTTCGGTTCGCACTCGCAGCTGCGCGCGTTCGCGGAGGTCTATGCGTCCGCGGACGCGAAGGAGAAGTTCGTGAAGGACTTCGTGGCGGCGTGGACCAAGGTGATGAACCTTGACCGCTTCGACCTCGCCTAGCTCCGAGGAATAGTTTTCGAGAGCTTTTAGAACGCCGCTGGTCAAGAATGAAACGGCCGGGCATTGTCCGGCCGTTCTCTTTTATCCGTGGTAGTGGCTTACTGCCCGTCGTTCTCGACGTTGCCGCCAGCGGTCTTGAGTGTCTGCGGATGCGGCATGGCAATGATGTTGTAACCGGAGTCGACAAAATGAATGTCGCCGGTGACCCCGGTCGAAAGATCGGATAGCAGATAGAGCCCGGCGCCACCCAATTCCTCCAACGTAACGCCGCGGCCAAGCGGAGAATATTTCTGCTGGAACGCGAACATATAGCGCGCATCGGTAATGCCTGCGCCGGCGAGCGTGCGGATCGGACCCGCCGAAATCGCGTTGACGCGGATCTTCTGAGGCCCAAAATCGACAGCGAGATACCGCACCGAAGCCTCGAGCGCCGCTTTCGCAACGCCCATTACATTGTAGTTCGGCATGGCGCGGAGGCCGCCATTGTAGGTCAGGGTCACCATCGCGCCGCCGTTTGACATCAGCGCCGCGGCGCGCTTTGCCGCTTCGGTGAAGGCATAGCAGGAGATCACCATCGTGCGAATGAAATTCTCTCGTGTAGAATCAGCGTAATGGCCCTTCAGTTCGTTCTTGTCGGAGAAGGCAACTGCGTGCACGAGGAAATCCATCGTGCCCCACTGCTTCTCGATTTCGGCGAATACGGCGTCGACTGATGCAATGTCCTCAACGTCGCACGGCATGACGAAGGACGAGCCGGCCTCCTCCGCAAGCGGTTTCACGCGTTTCGCCAAGGCATCACCTTGATACGTGAAAGCCAGCTTCGCGCCATGTTGTGCCAGCGTTTTCGCAATTCCCCAGGCGATCGAGTGGTCGTTGGCGACCCCCATGATCAGCCCGCGTTTGCCCTCCATCAGCCCCGGCATAACAGTTCCTGTCCCGTTACCCTCGAACGAGCGACAGCCCTAATCTTCCTGCTGCTAGTTACGCATCGAGCCGCGTGAAGACAACGGATGCGTTGGTGCCGCCAAAACCAAACGAGTTCGATAGCACGCAGCCGAGCGCGATGTTGTCCTTGCGCTCGCGTACAATCGGGACGTCGGCAAAGGCCGGATCCAGATTTTCGATATTGGCGCTCTCGCAGATAAAACCGCTCTGCATCATCAGCAGTGAGTAGATTGCCTCCTGCACGCCAGTCGCGCCAAGTGAGTGGCCGGTGAGGGACTTCGTGGCCGAGATCGGCGGGCATTTCGAGCCAAACACCTCGCGGATGGCCTCAATCTCCTTGATGTCGCCGATCGGCGTCGAAGTGGCGTGCGGATTGATGTAGTCGACCGGCACTTTCACGTTCTCCAGCGCCATGTTCATGCAGCGCACGGCGCCCTCGCCCGACGGGGCAACCATGTCATAGCCATCGGATGTAGCGCCGTAACCCGCGACTTCAGCGTAAATCTTGGCTCCGCGCGCCTTCGCGTGCTCAAGCTCTTCCAGCACCAATACTCCGGCGCCACCGGCAATGACGAACCCATCGCGATCCTTGTCGTAGGCACGCGATGCCTTTTCCGGCGTCGCGTTGAACTTCGATGACATCGCGCCCATCGCGTCAAACAGCACCGAGAGCGACCAATCCAGCTCCTCGCAGCCCCCGGCGAATATGAGATCCTGCTTGCCCCATTGGATCAGTTCCGCGGCATTGCCGATGCAGTGGTTCGAGGTCGCGCAAGCGGACGAGATCGAATAGTTCACGCCCTTGATCTTGAACCAGGTGGCAAGCGTCGCGGATGCGGTCGACGACATCGCCTTAGGCACGGCGAACGGGCCTACACGCTTGGGGCCCTTGCTGCGCGCGGTATCGGCGGCCTCGATGATCGCGCGGCACGATGGCCCGCCCGAGCCCATCACGATGCCGGTGCGCTCATTTGAAATTTCCGCTTCATCAAGCCCGGAGTCGCGGATCGCCTGCTCCATCGCAACGTGATTCCAGGCGGCACCGCCGCCGAGAAAGCGCATCGCGCGGCGATCGACGACTTCTTCCGGGTCGAGCCGCGGTGCCCCGTGCACCTGGCAGCGGAAGCCAAGCTCGGCATATTTGTCGGCACGCACGATCCCGGATTTAGCCTCGCGCAGGCTCGCCAGTACCTCCTGCGTATTGTTACCGATGGATGAGACGATGCCCATTCCGGTGACGACGACACGTCGCATAGTGATATGACCCTTAAAATCCTCGCCGCAGTTTATTGTTGATTGGGCCACAGATTGGCCGCCTGAGGCAATTCCGCAAGGCCCCCACCAGGCTCAGGCGCTGCTCGGCTGTAAGGCTTGGTCCTGCTTGAACAGACCGACCTTAAGATCGCTGGCGCGGTAGATGACGTTGCCGTCCGCGGACAGCCAGCCGTCAGCGACGCCCAGCACGAGCTTGGACCGCATGACGCGTTTGATGTCTATGCCGTAGATCACCTTCTTCACGCTCGGCAGCACCTGCCCAGAGAACTTAAGCTCCCCAAGTCCAAGCGCCCTACCCTTGCCCGGCGATCCCAGCCAGCCGAGAAAAAATCCGACGAGTTGCCAGAGCGCATCGAGACCGAGACACCCCGGCATCACCGGATCCCCCTTGAAATGGCAAAGGAAGAACCAGAGGTCGGGCTTCACCTCAAGCTCGGCGCGAATAAGGCCTTTGCCGTGCTCGCCGCCTTCTTCAGCGATTTCCGCGATACGGTCGAACATCAGCATCGGCGGCAGCGGCAGCTGCGCATTGCCGGCGCCGAAAAGCTCACCGCGGCCGCACGCGAGCAAGTCTTCATATTCGAAGCTGTGCCGCCGAGGTTCCATCGAGATCGCATCCCCATGTTTGGGGCTTGGCTGAATTCCCATGCCGAGTTGGTAACATACCAAACGTAGCGGGCAAAGGTGGCGAGACCTGATGACGTCGCGGATTAGCTCCAGAAACCCGCGACAATGCGGCCTTTCTATTATTTGCGAGGCAGTTGCATCTGGCGGGTCGTTTGCGTATATGTTGCAAATGCAACGGTTTTTCGCTGGCGCGCTCGGTTGGCCGACTTGTCAGGTATGAAACAAATGACCCCGACGCGTACTTCGGTGATCCCAAAGATGGTAACCGACGCCGGTCGATCGCCGGATCGGTCGACACTCACCGGCTGTCCGTGGCACGACGTGAAGGCGATGCTGCGCGAGGTGGGTTTGCGTCCGACCCGTCAGCGGATGGCGCTGGGCTGGATCCTCTTTGGCAAGGGCGACCGCCACCTCACCGCCGAAATGCTCTACGAAGAAGCGACGCGCGCGAAAGTACCGGTGTCACTGGCAACAATCTACAACACGCTGCACCAGTTTACCGAAGTCGGTCTGCTCCGTCAGGTCGCGATCGATGGATCGAAAGCCTATTTCGATACCAACGCAACTGCACATCATCATTTCTTTGTTGAAGGCGAAGATCAGGTGCTCGACATTCCGGACGCCGAGGTAATCGTCGGCAAGACGCCGTCGCCCCCGGAAGGCTACGAAATCGCCCGCGTTGACGTGGTTGTCCGGCTGCGCCGGAAAAGCTGAAAAAGGCGTCCAGTAATCCTGGATTTGAATGGCCGGGCCTGTCCCGGCGTTTCGTTGTCATGCTTCCGCGCACGAATTAGTCCACTTTCTCGTTCGGGTAGGCACCCCACAAGCGTTCTTGCCGGATATAACCTTCAAAGCCCTTCCCGTTGAATTGGCACCAGCTACCATTGCAGGACTTGAGCGCTCCGAGCACGCCGGATTGCAGCCTGGCGGCGACAGCCGACCCGATATCAGCGCTCTCGAACAGCGGCACAAGTTCGTCCTTCGCCTTAGGGAGCACCATTGCCGTGCGCTTGCCAGATAACAATGAATGATAGACCCAGCCTTCGGCGCCTTCCCAATCGCGGATACGCCGCCAGTTTTCAAATTCGGCGGTAATTTCGACGGGCATGCCCGCGTGGGTATAGACCCACCGCACCTCTTGGTCCTTATTCGGACCGGATCGAACATTGACCCGGTCGGATTTCAGGCTGACGAAACGCGGGATTGGAAGGCCACTAACCGAGCCGGTGGCGACCTCGCCCGCCGACTGGGCAAGGCGGGGCTGCAATGCCACGATGCTGGCTGCCAATGCGCAGGCGCCCAGCGTGGTCCGGAAGCTTTGTCTTGTTAGGGCCATCTGGTAGGAAAAAGCACGGATTTCGCCAGGCACGCAGTGTCGGCGACCACGGTTAAAGAGGGCTAAATCGGCGCTTTCACGGCGGTACCGCCCCTAATTTCTGTAGTTGAGAGTCGATGGCGAAGACGAAAAAGCCGCTGGTTATCGTGACGCGCAAGCTGCCCGATCCTGTCGAGCTGCGGATGCGGGAACTTTTTGATACCCGCCTCAATCCCGACGACAAACCGATGACCCAAAGTCAGCTCGCCGAAGCAGTGAAGACCGCGGATGTCCTGGTACCAACGGTCACTGACCGGATCGACGCCTCGGTGCTCAGCAAGTCGGGGGAGCAGCTCAAGCTTATCGCCAATTTCGGCAACGGCGTCGATAACATCGACGTCGCGACCGCCATTCAACGTGGAATAACGGTCACCAACACACCCGGTGTCCTCACCGAGGACACCGCGGATATGACGATGGCACTGATCCTCGCGGTTCCTCGCCGACTGGTGGAAGGCTCTCACGTCCTGACGGCCGACAAAGACTGGACCGGTTGGTCGCCGACCTGGATGCTTGGGCACCGCATCTGGGGCAAGCGTCTCGGCATCATCGGTATGGGACGGATCGGTCAGGCCGTCGCCCGGCGCGCGCGCGCGTTCGGGTTGCAAATTCATTATCACAACCGGCGGCGGGTACCGCCCAAGATCGAGCAGGAACTAGACGCAACTTATTGGGAAAGCCTCGACCAGATGCTGGCGCGCATGGATATCGTGTCGGTCAATTGCCCACATACACCAGCGACTTATCACCTGCTTTCGGCGCGCCGACTGAAGATGCTGCGGCCGGAGGCTTATATCGTGAACACGTCGCGCGGCGAGGTGATCGACGAAAACGCGCTCGCGCGACTGATCGAGGCCGGCGACATTGCAGGTGCTGGACTCGACGTGTTCGAACATGAGCCCGCGGTGAACCCGAAGCTGGTAAAGCTCGCGCGCGCCGGAAAGGTCGTGCTCTTGCCGCATACCGGATCAGCGACGATCGAAGGCCGCATCGACATGGGCGAAAAAGTCATCATCAACATCAGGACTTTTATGGACGGCCATAGGCCGCCGGATCGAGTCCTACCATCCATGTTGTAGGTTGGGACCGGAGGCTTTGTTTTGCATGAAGAAGGCCCGCCATGCGCGGGCCTATTGCGGATCGAGTCCTACCCTCGATGCTGTGACAGGTCTTTGATTGTCGGCTTGCTGCCGTTGAGCGGATTGTTTGGATCCCACGCGTAACTCAGCGTCTCGAAACGCATCGAGCGAACATCGACCATAAGAAGGCGGCCAACCATACCCTCGCCAAAGCCGACGATTTCTCGGATTACCTCCAGCGCCGTCAGCGAGCCGAGTACGCCCGGCAGCGCACCGAGGATCCCAGCCTCGGCGCAGGCGGGCACGGTGCCGGGCGGCGGAGGCTCGGGAAACAGACAACGATAAGTTGGATTTGGCGTGCCAGTCGCGGACTTCTCGTGTGCCCGTATGGATGTAAGCGACCCATCAAATGTTCCGACCGCGGCAGTGACGAGTGGCTTCTTCGCGAAGTAGCAGGCGTCGGAGACGAGATAACGCGTCGAAAAATTATCGGAGCCATCGGCGATGACATCGTAGTCTTTGATCACATCGAGCGCATTCGCCGCCTTGAGCCGTAGGCCATGTGTCTTGACGCTGACGTGCGGATTGAGACCAGCCACTGCACTGGCGGCACGTTCAACTTTCGATTTGCCGACATCTTTCGTTCCGAAGATCACCTGCCGCTGCAGATTCGATAGCGACACAGTGTCGTCGTCGACGACACCGAGCGTGCCCACGCCGGCCGCGGCTAGATAAAGCAGGGCCGGCGCGCCAAGACCGCCGGCGCCGACGACGAGAACACGCGCGGCCTTGAGCTTGGCTTGACCAGGTCCGCCCACTTCGCGCAGCACGATGTGACGGGCGTACCGTTCGAGTTCGCTGGCATCGAGCATTGTGGTTAATCGTATAGGGTGGCCCAAAGCTTTGGGCCAGCCCTCTTGCCGCTTTGCGCAAATGAGTGCAGTCCCCAGGCAGTCTTGCGTACCGGTCTCCATCGGCTAAGGTGGCAAAAACCCCGTGGGGACGGCATTTACAATGCGCGTGTTTGGGCCGACGGCCACCTTTGCGCTTTTGCTCGGCGTCGCAGTTGCGGCGGCGCAGGAGTCGCCAGGGATTCAGCCGGCACCTCCGCAACCGGACGTGAAAGCGAAATCCGCGCACGCTGCCAAGGCTATAAAACCGGTTGCGCCTAAAATTTCCGCGCCGGCGACGATCGCACCCAAAACGGCCGCCCTTACGCCTGAAGCTATCAAACTTGAACCATCTGTCGATCCGGGACTTTCCGCGAGCGAGCGCCTGAAGATCCAGTCCGCGCTGCTGTGGTCTGGCGACTACACCGGCTCGATCAACGGAGATGATCCGCTCATCTCTGCAATCAAGAACTACCAGAAGCGTGCGCGGTCCAGGATCACCGGAGTTCTGTCGCCAGTCGAGCGCACGAATTTGCTTGCCACCGCCCAATCGCATGAAGATGAATTTGGATGGACCGTCGTCGTCGATCCGGCGACCGGCGTTCGCATCGGCCTGCCGATGAAATTGGTGCCACAGGCACGCGATACGCCGCGCGGAACGCGCTGGTCGGCAAAGCACGGAGAAGTGCAGGTCGAAACGTTCCGCATCAAGAGTGCCGAGCTCAAGCTCGCCGTTTTATTCGAGCAGCAAAAGAAGGAACCCTCGACACGCAAGATCGAACAGAGTGCGCTGCGCGATGACAGTTTTATCATCACCGGCATGCAAGGCCTAAAGAAATTTTCCGTGCGCGCCTATGCCCGCGATGGCGAGATCCGCGGCGTTACCGTGCTTTTTGATCAGATGATGGAGACGATTGTTGCGCCGGTGACGGCAGCAATGGTGAGCGCATTCTCGCCGTTTCCAGAGCGCACTCTGCCGTTCGCGGCTCCGACAAAATCGGTCGAATACGGGACTGGCCTGGTCGTGAGCGCGCGCGGCCATATTGTTACCGACCGCAAGCTCGCGGCGGGATGTCAGGTTATTGTCGTGGACGGTCTCGGCGATGCCGATCGCGTGGCCGACGATCGGGACCATGGCCTGGCGCTTTTGCGCGTCTACGGCCCGCGCAAGCTGTCCCCGCTTGCGCTTGCGGCGGATACCGCCCGGAAAGGTGATCTGACGCTGGTCGGAATCCCCGATCCGAAAGAGCAGAACGGCGCCAAAAGACTTACCGAAATCAAGGCGCGCCTTGCAGAAAACAACGCCATCGAGCTGCGACAGCCGGTGCCGATGGCCGGTTTTTCAGGTGCGGCTGCCCTCGACGCACAGGGTCAGGTCCTCGGGATGATGGAGATGCGAAATTTCGTGCTCGCCAGCACCGAGCCGGCCGCGCCGCCGGTGCGGTTGATCACAGCGGAAACGATTCGCACGTTTCTCAGCGGGCACAACGTGCCGTCCGTCTCGACCGGCGGCGACGCCAAGTCGGCAGTCGTGCGAATTATTTGCGTTCGTAAATAATTATTTGTTTTTCCACTTCGGCGCGCGTTTTTCGACGAAGGCTTTCATCCCTTCTTTCTGATCTTCCGTCGCAAACAGCGAGTGGAAAATACGGCGCTCGAAAGCCATGCCTTCCGAAAGGCCGCTCTCAAAGGCCCGATTGACTGCCTCCTTGCCCGCCAGCACCGACGGTAGCGACATGTTCGCGATGGTGTCGGCGACCTTCATTGCTTCCTCCATCAGACTTGCTGCCGGCACGACCCTAGCCACTAGTCCCGACTTTTCTGCTTCAGCCGCATCCATCATGCGTCCGGTCAGGATTAGGTCCATGGCTTTCGCTTTACCAACCGCGTGCGTCAGGCGCTGCGTGCCGCCGATGCCGGGAATGACTCCGAGCTTGATCTCCGGCTGGCCGAACTTGGCGCTATCGGCGGCGATCACGATGTCGCACTGCATGGCGAGCTCGCAGCCGCCACCAAGCGCAAAGCCCGCCACCGCCGCGACGATCGGCTTGCGCGCCTTTGCCGCGGCATTCCAGTTCGAGACGAAATCGCCGAGATAGGCCTCGACGAAGGGCTTGTCTGCCATTTCCTTGATGTCGGCCCCAGCGGCGAAGGCTTTGTCGCTACCCGTGATGAGCATGCAACCGATTTTGTCGTCACCGTCGAAGGCCTCGATCGCTTGCGTCAACTCGGCAATCAACGCCTTGTTGAGCGCGTTGAGGGCCTGCGGGCGGTTGAGGCGGATAATTCCGACACGGCCCTTTATTTCAACGACGATGTTCGCGTAGGTCATGGCTGATCCTGATTCAATCGAGCTTGGCGCCCGAGCGTTTCACCACATCCGCCCATTTGGCGGAATCGGCCTTGATTGTCGCTGCGAATTCCTCGGGAGTGCCGCCACCCGGTTCATCGCCGAATTTGGAGAATTTATCGAGGAAGGTCTCCGACTTGAGCGCTCTGTTGATCGCCGTATTCAGTTTGTCGACGATCGGGCGCGGCACTCCGGCCGGCGCGATGACGCCGGTCCAGGTGGAGGCGACATAGCCGGGCACACCTGCTTCCGCGACGGTCGGCAAACCCGGAAACGAGGGCGAGCGGTGGTCGCCTGTAACCGCCAGTGCACGAACCTTACCGTCACGGCCAAATGGCGCGATGGATTGCAGACTTTCAAACATCAAGTCGACGTGCCCCGCAATGAGATCGTTGATCGCCAGCGAGCCTCCGCGATAGGGCACATGAACGATCTTCGTTCCGGTCATATACTTGAAAAGCTCGGCACCGACATGGCCCGGCGAGCCATTACTGGATGAAGCATTGGTAAGCTTCCCGGGGTTCTGCCTCGCGTAATCGATCAATTCCTTGACCGAGCTCACAGCTAGTTTCGGCGAGACCGCGAGCAACATTTGTCCGCGCGTGACGAGGGCAATGGGCTGAAAGTCACGCTCGATGTCGTAAGGCAACTTCGAAACCATGTGGCGCGTGATTGCAAGCGCTCCAATCGGTCCCATACCGATGGTGTAACCGTCCGGTGGAGACTTGGCGACCAGATCAAGCCCGATCGTCAGCGCGCCACCGGGACGGTTATCGACGACGATCTGTTGTCCCAATTCCTGGCTCAGAACTGCTCCGAGAAGCCGGGCCACGTTATCTGTGGCGCTCCCGGGTGCCTGCGGCACGATCAACCGGACTGGATGGTCCGGATAGTCCGCAGCCGACGCAACAGTCATCGTGGCGGCGAAGAAAAAGAAAGCGACTGCGAATGTTCGCATGGCTATCCCCGGTGCTTCGGCGTTCACACTCTGTCATCGCCGGCCTCAGCCCGGCAATCCGGGACATGACAGCCGAAGGGGCTATTTCTGGCAACTCGGGCAATAGAAGGTCGACCGCCCGACCTGCACGATACGCTTGATCTTGCCCTTGCAGCGAGGGCAAGGCTCGCCCTCGCGGTCATAAACCCTGAAATTGTGCTGGAAGTCTCCGAGGGATCCATCGGCGCGCCGATGATCGCGCAGCGAGGATCCGCCTGCCTCGATCGCATCCATGAGCACGGCCTTGATGGCCTCGACCAGTCTTTCTGCGCGCTCGTTCGGTCTGCCGTTCCGGTCGGCGATTGTCGAGGCCTGACGCTTGGGCGAAAGCCGCGCGCGGAACAAGGCTTCGCAGACATATATATTGCCGAG
>DATBTA010000155.1:0-11711 GCA_036559505.1 Pseudolabrys sp.
ACCGGAAGATGTGCGCGCGTCTCGGCATCGAGCGCACCGTCGTTGTTCAGCCGTCGACCTACGGCAAGGACAATCGCTGCACGCTCGAAGCCGTCGCCGCGATCGGCGCGAACGCGCGCTGCATCGTTGTTGTCGATGAAAGCGTGACGGACCTTGAGCTTGACCGGCTGACCAAGCTTGGCGCCCGCGGCATCCGCTTCTTCATGCTGCCTGGCGCGCCTTTGCCCTGGGAAATCCTCGAAACCATGTCGGCCCGGGTGGCGCCGTTCGGCTGGCACGTGCAGCTGCAGCTGGACGGCCGCGACCTGCCCGAACGCGAGGCCATGCTCAAGCGCTTGACCAGCACGCTGGTGGTCGACCATGTCGGCAAATTCCTCGAGCCCGTTCCGCTCGATCACCCGGGATTCAAGGTGCTGCAGAGGCTGGTCGATGGCGGCCGCACCTGGGTGAAATTGTCGGCGCCCTACGAAGTCTCGAAATCCGGCCCGCCGACTTACGACGACGTCGGCAAGCTCGCCAAGGCGCTGGCCAAGGCCGCGCCGGAACGCATGCTGTGGGCGACCAATTGGCCGCACCCGACGCCGGGGGCGCCAGTGCCGGACGATGCCTGGATGCTCGACATGCTGCTCGACTGGATTCCGGACGAAGCAGCGCGCCACAAGGCCCTGGTCGAAAACCCCGCACAACTTTACGGCTTCTGACCGTCAGGGCTTGAAATACGGGATGTAGCCCTTTTGCGCGCGCTCGATACGGCCGGCAAACGGCAGGCCGACATGGCCCGGAAAGACCAGCGCGCCGCTTGACGCGCAGTAGTCCAGCACCTTGCGGCGGCTCACGCGCGCCTGCTCGGCGTCCGAGTTCTTCGGGAAATTCCAGTCCGGATAATAGACCTGCAGCAGGTGGTGCCACACATCGCCAATGAAAGCCGCGCGCTCGCCATTGCTCTCCAGCTTGAAGAACACGTGCCCCGGCGAATGACCGGGCGCGGAATCGATCTCGATGAACTCGTTGAGCCGGTGGGGCCCGCCGCTCACCAGGTCGGCCTTTCCATGCTCGAGAATCGGAATCACGCACTCACGGAACGTTCCCAACTCCGCAGGCCCTTCCCTCGGGTCGGCGTCGACTTTCGAAAAATAATCGACGTCGGGCTTTGAGAAGACGTACCGCGCATTGGGAAAGGTCGGAACCCATTTTCCGTCGCGTTGCTGCGTGTTCCAGCCGACATGATCGTGGTGCAGGTGCGTGCACATCACGAGATCGATCTCTTCGGCACGCACGCCTGCAGCTGCAAGCCGTTCGAGATACGGCACGTTGAGCATGTGCCAGAACGGCCGGCCGGGTTTTACCTTGTTGTTGCCGCAGCACGAGTCGATGAGGATCTTCTTGCCGCCCACCTGCAGCAGCCAGCTGTGGACGGAAAGTATGATCTTGCCGGTCTCAGCCTCGTAATGGTGCGGCGCCAGCCACCCTTTGTGCTCCGCCAATAGCGCGTCGGTAAAATCCGGAAAGATGTCGCGCAGAAGATAGCCCGGAAGATTTGTTTCTTCGACGCGCGTGATTGTGGCTTGGCCGACCTTGAACAATGTCACCTCCGCGAAAGATGTCAGGCCAATTTGCGCAGCAGTTTGACCACCATCCGCTGCTCTTCCGCGGTAAGCGGCGTAAGCGTCGCAGCGGTTATGCCGGCCGCAACCTGCATCGCCGCCTCGGTTGCGCGTCGCCCGCGATCGGTGAGCGCGACCGCCCGGCGGCGGCGGTCTTTGGGATCGCTGAGTGCGGTCACAAGGCCGCGCAAATGCAGGCGATCAACCACGCCCTTGATGGTCGCTGCATCGAGATAGATAAGCCGGCCGAGATAGTTTTGCGAACACGGGCCGACCTCGTAGAGCTTGGCGAGCGCGGCGAACTGCGTCTGCGTGAGGCCCTCGATCATGCGCGAGGTGAAGATCGACGTATGGCGCTGCATCGCGACGCGCATGAGGAACCCGACCTGGTCATCAAGCACATAGCGATCTTCAGATATGTCGGGCTGAGTTACGACTTTCAGTTTTTCACGCCGCAATGTTTTCATGGTCCTCTTCCACCTGAACGACACCATCCTATACCGTCAGATAAGTCCTTTGCACCTCCGGACTGGCATCGAGCTCAGCAACCGAGCCCTGCCAGTGAATCTGTCCCTTTTCGAGAACGTAGACCCGATCCGATACGAGGCGCGCAAAGTGCACATTCTGCTCGGAGAGCAGGATCGACAGGCCCTGCTTTTTCAGTTCGAGGATAGTTTGCGCCATCTGTTCGACGATCAGTGGGGCAACGCCCTCGGACGGCTCGTCGAGCAGGACCAGAAGGGGGTTTCCCATCAGCGTGCGCGCAACGGTGAGCATCTGCTGCTCGCCGCCGCTCATACGGCCACCCAACCGGTCCGGCATTTCGGCAAGATTGGGAAACAGCTTGAAGAGCTGCCCGGGCGTCCAGGATGGCGCCTGTTTGCCGTCGGCAAACAGGCGGGCCGGCTGCCGGCCGACATCGAGATTCTCCATCACCGTGAGATCGACGAAGATCCGACGGTCTTCCGGCGTAAACCCCAAACCCAGTCGCGCAATCTCGAACGGCTTCCGGTTTGAAATATCCTCGTCATTGAAACGGACAGTGCCAGCGCGGCGGGCCATCAGGCCCATAACCGTCTTCATCGTGGTGGACTTGCCGGCGCCGTTGCGCCCCATCAGCGCTACCACCTCGCCACGGCCCACCTGAAAGTTGAGATCGTACAGGATACGTGCTGCGCCATACCAGGCGCTCAGATTCTCCGCCGTCAGCATGGCTTCGCTCATGGCGTGGCTCCTGCGGCGAAGGTCTTGCCGGTTCCGAAATAAACCTCACGTACCTGCGGATTGTCACGAATGGATGCGGCGTTTCCGTCCGCAATCAGGCGCCCGCGCGCCAGCACGATAATGCGGTCCGCGAAGGCGAACACAACGTCCATCGAATGTTCGGTGAACAGTACCGAAATCTTGCGTTCCACGACCAAACGCTTGACCAGCGCGATCAGGTCGTTGCGTTCGCGCGGCGCCATGCCGGCCGTCGGTTCATCCATGAGCAGGAGGCGCGGTTCATTGGCCAGCGCGATGGCAAGCTCGATGCGCTTGATGTCGCCATAGGCAAGCTCACGGATGGGCCGCTCGGCCGCCTCGCGCATCCCGACCTGTTCGAGGAGAGCGAGCGCGCGATCGCGATGCATTTCCGCGGCCGCGCGCCAGAGCCGATAGGTCTCGTGTCCGTGCGAGATCAGCGCCATCTGCACATTTTCGCTGACCGTCATCGAGCTGAACGTGGCAGCGACCTGAAAGGTCCGCCCGACACCGAGCCGCCATACAGCGCGTGGCTCAAGGCCTGCGATGTTGCGGCCCTCGAGCAGAACTTCGCCGGAATCGGGCGCGAGCTGCCCATTGATTATGTTGAAGCAGGTCGACTTGCCCGCGCCGTTGGGCCCGATCATCGCGAGAAATTCGCCCTGTGCGATCTCAAAGCTGACATTGTTGACGGCGTGCACACCGCCGAATGCCTTGGACAGCGAGCGGATGGCGAGCACGCTCACGGCTTCGCCCTCACTTTGCGCCAGATCGATGAGAAGGCGCCGACAATACCTTGCGGAAAAGCCAGCACGAGAAGGAGAATGATGATGCCGAGCAGGGCCCGCCAGTACTCGGTTTGGCGCATGACCGTATCCTGCAATGTGGCAAAGACCGAGGCGCCGACGATAGGCCCGGTCAGTGTCTGGATGCCGCCGAGCAGCACCATGACGAGGCCGTCGATCGACCGGCCGACGTGGATCGTCTCCGGCGAGATCGAGCCTTTTGCAAAGGCAAAGAGCCCGCCCGCCACACCGCAGACAGCGCCGGCAATCGCAAAGCCCAGCCAGTGCACGCGCTTGACGTCGATGCCGATGGCCTCGGCGCGCAATGGTGAATCGCGGCCGGCGCGCATCGCATAGCCGAAGGGCGCGAACAAAAAGCGGCGCAGCATGAGGACGCCGATCACGGCGAGCACCAGGCTCAACAGGAAATAGACCCAGGCCTTGTCGAAGGGTGGCGGCGGCCACACTCCTATCACGCCGTTAGAACCGCCGGTCAGCGCTTCCCATTGGAACACCAAGGCCCAGACGATCTGCGCGAATGCGAGCGTCAGCATCGCGAGGTACACGCCGGAGAGCCGCACCGCGAACCAGCCGAATAGCAGCGCGCCCGCAAGCGCGACGAGTGGCGCGGCGAGGAGCGCAAGGCCCATAGGGAACGCCACCCATTTCACCAGCAGCGCCGCGCCGTAGGCCCCGAGCCCGAAATAGGCGGCATGGCCGAATGAATGCATGCCGCCGGGGCCCATGATGAAGTGTAGCGAGGTCGCAAAAATGATGGCGATCAACACGTCGATGCCTAGGATCAGCAGATAGGGCGAGCCCTGCGCGAGCAACGGCAAGCAGAACAGCAGCGCAAGAACGGCGGCGCCGAGCATCTTGAGCGCAGGTGTCGCCGGGCGGATCGGATCTTCCGGCTCCGCAACCGAGCGGACCTGCCCTTGCGGGCGACCGAGCAGGCCGTAGGGGCGTACGATCAGCACCACTGCCATCACCAGGAATTCGGCGACCAGTGTCAGCTTCGAAAAGTTGACGGTCACGAAGCCGAGATCGACAACACCGATGCCAATGCAGATCGCCTTCACCTCGGCGATGATCACGGCGGCGAGATAGGCGCCGGTGATCGAGCCCATGCCGCCGACCACGACCACCACGAAAGCATCGCCAATCGCGATCAGATCGGTGGCAAGGTTTGCCGGCTCGCGCGCAACCTGCAGCGCGCCGCCGAGGCCGGCGAGCGCGGAGCCGACGGCGAACACCGATGTAAACAGCAGCGCCTGGTTGACGCCGAGCGCGCTCACCATTTCCCGGTCCTGCGTAGCGGCACGCACGAGCCTGCCAAAACGCGTGCGGGCAAGCGCGAAATGCAACGCCAGCAGCACCAACGGGCCGATCACGATCAGAAACACATCGTATGTCGGCAGCCGCCGGCCCAGCACCTCAATCGAGCCGCGCAGGCCCGGCGCGCGCGGCCCGAGCAGGTCTTCGGGACCCCACAGCCAAAGTGTCGCGTCACTGATGATCAGCACCAGCGCGAAGGTCGCGAGCAGCTGGAACAGTTCGGGTGCGCGATAGATGCGCCGCAGCAGCACGATCTCGATCAGCATACCGACGGCGGCGATGATAAGAGCCGTCGCGATTATGCCTCCCCAAAACCCGAGCGCCCCACCGATGTGGGTAGCGAACGAATACGCAGTGTAGGTCCCCAGCATGTACAGGGACCCATGCGCGATGTTGATGATGCGAGAAACGCCAAAAATCAGCGATAGGCCGACAGCGACAAAGAACAGACCCGAGGCGGTGGAGAGCCCGTTGAGCGCCTGAAAAAGAAATGCGCTGAAGGTCATGAAACGATCACCTCTCCCCGCAAGGCGGGGAGAGGTTAACGAAGGACCTCACAAACGAAAACCTAGTTCGATTCGATCGGCCGGAGCTTCTTCACCTCGGCGTCGCTCGGCAGGACGGATGCGCCGTCGACATATTTGAAGTCGGCCATGGTGCCCTTGCCGCCTTCGAGGACGATCTTGCCGACATAGGCCCCCATCGTCCCCTGATGATCGCTGGCACGATAGACGAAAGGCCCGAACGGACTATCAACCCTGAGACCCTTGAATGCCTCGACCAGCTTCTCGGTATCGGTCGACTTTGCCTTGGCAATGCCTGCGGCGAGTGAGTGCATCGTCACATAGCCGACGACCGAGCCGAGACGGGGATAATCGTTGTACTTCTTCTTATAGGCATCGACGAAGGCTGTGTGCTCCTTGGTCTTGATCTTATCCCAAGGATAGCCGGTGACGACCCAGCCGACTGGCGCCTCGTCCTTGAGCGGATCGAGATATTCGGGCTCGCCGGACAGCAGACTCACGACCGTACGGTTCTTGAAGACGCCGCGGGTATTGCCCTCGCGTACGAACTTGGCGAGGTCACCGCCGAACAGAACGTTGAAGATCGCGTCAGGCTTGGCGTCATCGATCGCCTGCGCCACCGCGCCGGCATCGATCTTGCCGAGCGGCGGCGCCTGCTCGGTGACGAACTCGACATCGGGCTGCGCCTTCTTCATCAGCATCTTGAAATTTTCCGCCGCCGACTGGCCATACTCGAAATTCGGATAGACCAGCGCCCAGCGTTTCTTCTTCGCGCCGGTCGCAGCCGGCATCAGCATCGCGACCTGCATGTAGGTGGTGGCACGCAGGCGGAATGTATATTTATTGCCGTTCTGCCAGGTGATCTTGTCGGTGAGCGGCTCCGCGGCGAGGAAGAATACCTTCTTTTGTCCGGCAAAGTTCGTCACCGCGAGCCCGATGTGGGACAGGAACGTGCCCGCGATCATCGCAACGCCTTCGCGCGTGACCAGTTCTTCGGCGACGCGCACGGCTTCGCCTGGATTGGCGCCATCGTCGCGCGAGATCACTTCCAGTTTCTTGCCGAGGACGCCGCCTTTGGCGTTGATCTCCTCGATCGCCATCTCCCAGCCCTTCTTGTAGGGATCGAGGAAGGCCGGCTGCGCCTTGTAGCTGTTGAGCTCGCCGATCTTGATGGTCTGCTGCGCCTGAACCTGGAACGAAAGGCCGGCGGCGAGGCTGCCGGCGAGCGCGAGAGTGAACACGTGACGCGTCGGTCTCATGACTTAAGCTCCCTGCGTAGCGGCTGACCGCGCGTTTGGCGCGCGCCGCGATTGTCAACGTTCTGTCGCCTGCGGCGGGCGAGCTTGTTTGTGCACAAATAGTCCGACCGCCGGGCTGAACTTGTCAAGCGAAGCGACGTCGCTGAACCCCCATTTCGGTATGGTCGGCTAGCCTTTCGGCTTGTCGCGGAAGCGGTCCATCAATGGCTTATCCTGCCCTCCGTCGATCTCGATCATGGTGCCATTGACCATTTCCATCAGCGGGGACGCGAGCATGGTGACAAGGTTTGCCACCTCATCGACCTCCGCAATGCGGCCCATCGGTATCGATGCAGGGGCGAGTTTGTCGGCTTCCTCGTAGGAAATCTTCATGTCGCGCGACATCGCCTTGACCAAGCCTGCCCACCGCTCGGTCCGTACCGGCCCTGGATTGACCGCGACGAAGCTAATGCCGTTCTTGCCGTATTGCCCGGCCAGCGACAGCGTCAGATTCTGCCCTGCGGCATTGGCCGCTCCCGGGCAGATCTCCCAATAAGAGGGTTTCACGCCGTCATTGCCGATCAGGTTCACCACGCGGCCACCGCGCTGCTTCACCATGATCGGCAAGACGTAGCGCAGGCAACGCACGTAACCCATGAACTTGAGCTGGAGGCCTTTCTCCCAGTCGTCCTCGGTCAGATGCTCGATGACGCCACCGGCCGCCGAGCCTGCATTGTTGACCATGATGTCGACGCGCCCGAGCGCCTTGTAGCCCTGCTCGACGAAGTTCCTGGCGTCCTTGTCCTGCCGCAGGTCGGCGGGGATGGCGACGATCCTGCGTCCGGTTGCCTTGGCGATCTCGCCGGCCACAGCCTCAAGCGGCTCCTTGCGCCGCGCGCAGATCGCAATATCGACGCCTTCTTTCGCCAAGGCCAGCGCGATCCCCTTGCCGATGCCTTCGCTGCCGCCAGTAATCAGCGCAGTCTTGCCTTTGAGCTTGAGATCCATCGCTCTCTCCCGGTTCTTAATGTGGTTTGTGCGCGAGCCAGCGGCCCGCCTCGGCATCGGCAAACAATTCGGCCAACGCCGCATTGAATTTTTCCGGTTCCTCGCTCGTGAGCGTGTGACCGGTGCGCGGAACGATCATCAGACCGGCGGTCGGCACCGTGCGGCGCAGGAAAATGCTGGCGTCGACGCACCAGTCATCCTCGTCGCCGACGATAATGAGCAGCGGCACGGAAAATTTCTTAAGATCCGCTTCCATGTCCCACAGCGTCGGCCGCTTGGCCTGCAGATTGATCATGGTCAGCGAGTGGCCCTGCGCCGAATGCTCGCTCAAAATCTGCACGAACTCTGCATAGCCACGCGGGTCCTTGTTCTTGTGCGCCTGACGCGTCGGGCCATCGGCGTAACGTGTCGCAGCAGCCTTGATGTCAGTGGAGGCAAACATTTTGCCGGTCTCGCGCGACGCCGCGCGCGTTTCCTCTACGACCCTTTTATCAGCACTCGACCCGTAGCCGCAGCCTGCGGCTGTCATCGAAATGCAGCGCTGCGGATGTCGGATGCCGACGTGCAGTGCCGTCAGCGAGCCCATCGAATGGCCGACGATGTGCGCTTTGTCGATCTTGAGCGCATCCATCACGGCGATGACGTCTTCGTTGAAGCAATCCTGGCTGTATTTGTCCGGATCGTTTGGAATATCGGATGGCGGATAGCCGCGCTGGCTGTAGGTAATGCAGCGGTGCGATCGCGAGAAACGCCGCATCTGCGGCTCCCAGGTGCGGTAGTCCGCGGCATATTCGTGCACGAAAACGACCGGCGTGCCCTGCCCTGCTTCCTCGTAGTAGAGCCGCGTCCCGTCTCGCGCGGTGATATGCGGCATCACGCCCTCCACTCACTGGCGTCCAATTATTTGCACGCAAACGAAAGCGGAGTAAAGTCGCACTCGCCTTTGAGCAAGCCGACGCGCAAGATCGCTGCTCGAAATATGCAAGGGGGAACGTCATGGCCAAGATGTCTCGACGGGGATTTGCCGCGGTATTCGCGTGCGCGGCGGCACTGATTTTGAATTTCACGCCGAACGCGCAGGCGCAGCAAAAACCGGTCATCAAGGTGTCGAGTCTCACCTTGCCGGTCTTCAACCCGCTGGTGTGGAACATCATGAAAGCACGCGGCATCGACGCCAAGCATGGCTTCGAGCTCGACGCAAGACCGTATCCGTCGATCTCGGCTTTCTACGCGGCCTTCGCGACCGGCGAGACCGACGTGCTCATCGGCGGCCCGACCATCCTGCAGAAGCTCTACCAGGAAGGCGTGCCGGTGCGAATCATCGCCACCGGCTTCACGCTCGCCGACCTCGTGATCTTCGCCAGGGACGAGAAAATCAAGTCGCTGCCCGACCTCAAGGGCAAGCAGCTCGCCATTGACATGGGCGGATCGCAGTTTCAGGTGACGAAGATCTACGCCAACGCCAAGGGCATTGATCTCGGCAAGGATATCATTGCCGTCAATGCGAATTTTGCCGTCGCGCGTGCGCAGCTCGAGGCCGGCCGCGTCGATGCCGCGTTGGTGATCGAGCCCCTTGCAAGCATTACCGCCAAAGCGCATCCCGACTGGCACGTCATTTTCAACGGCGCACAGGGCTGGAAGGAGATCACCGGTGGCGACGGCTGGGAGATCGTGACGGCCATGCGCGCCGACGCAATCGCGAAAAACCCTAAGGCGCCGCAGATGCTGATCGCGGCGCTGCAGGATGTTGCCGACGTCATGCACAAGGACACCGCCGCCGGCGACAAGATCGCGAACGAGACCCTCAAGCTGCCGCCTGGAATCCTCACCGCCGCGGTCGATAGCAAGCGGCTGCAGATGATAATCAAGCCTGCCTGGGATCCCGCAACGCGCAAGTCCATCACCGACATGATGGAGCGCGCGGTGAAGGCCGGCTTCTACGAGAAGATGCCGGACGAGAAGATTATCTACACGCCATAAGTGGATAACCGCACGTCAAAATGAGAACGGAGCATCGCGAGTCTGTCCCGGTATTGATCTTTCCGCGACAGACTCTCGTCTCACTGCTTGTCTTCGCGCTCGCATGGGAGGCGCTGTCACATCTGGCGCCGGCGCTCGGGATCCCGCCTTTCGCAATTCCAAGTTTGCTGCGGATCGCGAAAGCGATCGCGACCATCACGCCCATCGACATCGCCGTCACGCTGGCGCGCGTCATCGGCGCGCTGATCGTCTCGTTCGTGCTCGGCATCGTCCTCGCGATGGCGATGTATCGCTCCGATACGCTTGAAAAGTATCTGCATCCGATGATCCGCATCCTGATGGCGGTGCCTGTCGTCTCCTGGATTTTGTTCGCTGTGCTGTGGTTTCCGGGCGTCGAGTTCCGCATCGGTTTCGTCCTGGTTGTCGTCTGCGGCCCGGTTTTCCTGGTCGATACACTTGACGCCATGCGCTCGGTGCCGCGCGAACTGCGGCAGATGATGCAATCGTTTCGGCCAACGACCTTGCAGTATTTCGTCAAGCTGATGCTGCCGGCGATCGTGCCGACAATCTTCACCAGCTGGAAGGTCAATATCAGCCTAGCAATCCGCGTGGTCACCATCGCCGAACTGGTCGGTGCCGTGACCGGTATCGGGCATCAACTATCGGTGGCGCAGGAACTGTTCTCGGTCGCCGACGTGTTCGCCTGGACCATCGTGCTGGTGGCACTGCTGTTCCTCCTCGAAGCCATTGTGTCTCGATTTGAAGCGCGGCTTTTGCGGTGGCGCGCATGAGCGGCCCCCCGCCGATTAATGTAGCCGGCCTGCGCAAAGTGTTTCGGCAAACCACAACCGGGCAGTCCGTGATCGCCATTGAACGGCTCGATCTGACCATCGCGCCGCGTGAAGTCGTGGCCATAGTTGGCCAGACGGGCTGCGGCAAATCGACGTTTTTCGATCTGATGATCGGGCTCGAAGCACCGACCGAGGGCGCCATCAGTATCGGCGACAAGAGCCCGCACACCGACTTCGATCTTTTCCGCGGTCGCATCGCCACCGTGTTCCAGCAGGACCGGCTGTTGCCGTGGCGCTCGGCACTCGACAACGCCAAGCTGCCGCTTGAATTAATCGGGCTGCCGGAAGACGAGCAACGCCAGCGCGCGCTGACTTGGCTGAAACGGCTTGGCCTCGAACATTTTGCCAATGCCTATCCGCACGAGCTTTCCGGCGGCATGCGCCAAAGGGTGGCGATCGCGCGCGCCTTCGTGGTGCAACCGGATATTCTGCTGGCCGACGAGGCATTCGGCCATCTCGACGAGGTCACAGCCGCGGAACTGCGTGAGACCTTTCTGGCGCTGGCGCGCGAATGCGGCTCGACCGCAATCTTGATTACGCACCAGCTGGAAGAGGCCATCGGTGTCGGCGACCGCATCGTCGTATTCGGCAAATCGGCGAAGCTTCTTGCCGATATTCACGTCAGGCTGTGGCCGCGGTCGAAGCACAAGATTCTACGCGAAGCGATTCAGGCAACTTTGCAAAGCAACAAGCCGGACCCGCGCCTTCACGATCCGCAAGCGTCAAAACGTAAAAAAGCGAAACGCTAGTTGCGCAAAATCGCCTTCGCGGCGTCGCCGACCGCCTCGATCTTGTCGTCGACATCAAGGAAGCAGACGATCCGGCAGGGGCATCCCTCGAGGCCTTCGTAGCGCCAGGGGAACGCGCCGATTACGCAACGCTTGCCCAGCATCATCTCGATGTCGCCGACGAGATTCTCCGCGTGCAGCAGGCCCTCCTGGAATGCCCAGTTGTGGAACGGGAACACGTCGGCCGAGACCTTCCGTCCGGATTTCTTGTGCGTGTATTCGAATGTTCCGAAAAATTCCCCGGGTGTCTTGCCGTGCTTTTTCGTGAACTCCTCGGCGAGGTCGGGCCGCATGTAGCGGATGGATGTGTTCATGGCGTGGTCGCAGGAGCCGGTGTCCATGCCCCACCACTT
>DATBTA010000156.1:0-2010 GCA_036559505.1 Pseudolabrys sp.
CGCGACATCGACGAGAACGGCGACCTGATGATACGCCGCATGGGCAAAGTGGAAGTGACGCGGCAAAAGTTCGTGCCGCGGCTCGGGCAAGCGGCGTGGTTCGATCCCGCCACAAGGGGACCCCGCGCGTGAAACTCATTCGCACAATACGGCTCGATGCGTCCGACACGTTTGTTTTCGAGAAGGCGGCCGAGCCTGGCGAGTGGGCTGTGTCGGGAGCGTTCGCGTTCTGGAACAGCGACCCCGCGATGCTCGAAGGCAAGGCGCGTTCGGCTTTCCGCAGCGGTTTTCTCGGCGTGTCGACGCTCGGATGGTCGACCCTCGTGCAAATCGTGGATGCAGCCGAGAGCGACCGGCTGGCACTGGTCGACAGGCTGGCCGAGCAGCTGATGTCAAAATTCGGCGCGCCGACCCGAGACGACGCAATCGCGGCCGCAGAAGAAGAGATTGTTTTCGCTGAATCTCTCTGCAACCAGCCGTCCGCTACGCTGATCGCGGTGCATCGCACATTTGAAGACGGCAACGTGCGGGAATCGTTTCGCACATTGCGTCCGCGTAGCGGAGCAAGGCCTGCACGCGCATTCTCGTTTCTCGAGGTCGAAGGCGAGGACGAGCAGCCTGCCGAAGACGTCAATCTGACTGAGATGGCGGACCGGGAGCGCAAATGAAGGATTTCTGGATCTCCAGCGGCCACCACTTGCTCGACCGCGGCCCGGATGGCGGCCTGCACGTCACTGACGAATTTCTCAAGTTATACCTGGCGCGTCCGGAGCTGATTCCGCCGGCGGAAGCCTGTGCGGTCGAGCGTACGCTGCATGCTGCGCTGCTCTCCGATCCGCGCATGCCTGTCTCGGCATCGGACATCGATGCGATCGCCGATGGCGACGCGCGCGAAAACTGGAAACTGATGGTCGGCTTCCGCGATCGCCTGCTGCGCCACAAGACACTCGAAGCGGCGTTCAGGGAGCTGCTGCGCGGCGGCTTCGGCAACGTTCCGCCGCTTTTCATCAATCAGCTTGTGCACGTGATCCTGCGCAACGCGCTCGACGGGACCGAGGATGCGTGGGTGTTGCGCGCCGCCGAGCTTTTCTTCCGCACGCAGCGTATCACCTTGCATGAGGGCTCGCTGATCGCGGCGGATGAAGAAACCATCGGCGGCGTCAACACCACGCCGGTTACCCCTTTGGTTTCCATGCTGGGACTTCCCGCCGAGTCTGAAATCGACGTCATCAATAAAGAGAACGCGGGCAGCTACTGGGACCGAAGTGATCAGTTCGATATGGCGCTCGATCTGACGGCCGGACGTGAGGGGCTTGATGCGCTGGCACAGGCGATGCAGCGCTGGATCGCCCATTTGCTCGGCATAGACGTCAGCATTGAAGCGCTGCCCGAGCTGCAGAATGTCGATCTTACCTGGTATGTCGGCCTCGACGCCGACGCGACCAGGATCGGTGATATGCTCTGGCACGGTGAAGAAATCGACGAAACGGCTTTGGCGTGCGTGGTCGGTCTGTTCCGCCTGACATTCTCCGATCCGGCGTTGATGGTCGAGAAGGTCAGGGGCGATCCGGTCTATCTGATACTGGCAATGACAGGTGACAAGACGATCCGTATGAAACCGCAGAATCTGCTGACGGGACTACCGGTGCAGCATCTGGAGGCGATTAGTTGAGTTCGATTCCGCTCGGAACCATTCCTGTCGGCGTTCTTGTCGAGCGCAGTAAAAGCGCCAGTCCTTGGGCTGACTTTCACTGGCGGCCGTCCGGTGTATTGGCAGGAGTTCCGCACACGCCACTATGGACAAAGCTCTCCGATGACGGCGAGCGTGCGACTTTCTACGTTGGTGCAACGAGTATCGAATTGTATCGGACGGAGACGGCCAACTACCGCGACAATTTGCGTATGGAAACACCGCTGCTCTGGATCATCCTTCGTCCAGTTGAAGGCGATCCACCTTACGAGTTGGCATCAGTCACGGCCGACCCCGCCGAAGGTGAGGCTATGACCGAA
>DATBTA010000157.1:0-4658 GCA_036559505.1 Pseudolabrys sp.
CCGCCTGCTCGCGATATTCCGCAGCCTGCTCAAGCCGAACGGACTCTTTATCCTCGGCGATATCGTGCCGCCGCATTTCGCCGCGCCGGCAGCCGCGCTGTCGCTGCTGCGCTTCGCCGCGGCCAACGGCTTCTTCTGGGCTGCGGCATTCGGGCTCGTGCGGATCTTCGCGTCGGACTATCTGCGCCTGAAGAAGACCGCCGGCCTGTCACACTATACCGAGGCCGCGATGCTCGAGCGTCTGCGCCAGGCCGGGCTCAAAGCCGAGCGCGCCAGGCGCAACATCGGCCACAACCAGTGGCGCATGACGTTTCTCTGCCGTGTCCCCACATGAACTAACACGCCACTAACTGCAATTCGCGGCAGCGGCATTCCTACACTTTACATCAAGGCCCGCCGGCCTATTGCTGCCGACGGCCCGTGGCGGAGTGGCGACGCAGAAGCCACGCATGGTCTTCCAAGCCTGGTTCGATTCCAGGCCGGGCCTCCAATCTTCAAATTCACGCATGCTGTCCGCTCTGTCCAAAGCGGACATTGCGAAATTTAAGCTATTCATTGTGCCTGCGTGTATAGGTACGATGGCGATCTCGACTTGGGGGCGGGCGTGAGGCGACGAGAATTCCTGACTTTCATTGGCGGCGCGTTCATTGCGAACCCGCTGGCTGCTCACGCGCAGGGCGAGCGCATGCGGCGTATCGGCGTACTGTTGCCAAGCGGGGCCGATGATCCAGAGTATGAAGCCCGCATGAAGGCGTTCACGGAGCGGCTTGTTCAGCTGGGATGGATCGAAGGGCGAAATATCCAGATCGATAGGCGATTTGGAGTTGCCAATGCCGAGCAGACACGCAAATTCGCAGCCGAATTGGTAGCGCTTGCGCCGGACGTTATTCTGGCCCCCGGGAGTTCAGCAACGGGCCCACTGCTGCAAGCAACCAGCACCATACCAATCGTTTTTGCAACCATTCCCGATCCCGTCGCAGCCGGTTATGTCGAGAGTCTGTCGCGGCCAGGAGCCAACGCAACGGGATTTGCCAGTTTCGAATATTCAATCGGCGGGAAGTGGCTTGAACTCCTCAAGGAGATCGCGCCCGGCGTAACGCGCGTCGCGGTCATTCGCGATAACACGACACCGGCCGGTGTCGGCCAGGTCAGCGCTGTCCAAACCGTTGCATCTTCGCTTCACGTGGAAATGGCTGTGATCAACTTTCGCAGTCCCGGAGAACTCGAAAAATCAGTTGCAGCCTTCGCACGCCCCTCGAGTGCCTTGCTCGTCTCGCAAGGCGGCGGGACGGTGGTCCACCGCAAGCTGATTATCGCTCTTGCCGCGAAACATCGGCTGCCGACCGTTTATCCGGGCCGTCACTTTGTGACGATTGGCGGCCTGACGTCCTATGGACCTGATCGCGTCGATCAGTACCGGCAAGCGGCTGGCTACGTCGACCGCATTCTCAAAGGGGAAAAGCCCGCTGATTTGCCGGTGCAAACGCCCAACAAATACGAGTTGGTCATCAATCTCAAAACCGCGAAGGCGCTTGGGCTGAACGTGCCGCCGTCGCTGATTGCGCGCGCCGACGAAGTGATCGAGTGAGCTCGCTCAGTCTTTGATGCAGGGCAATGGGCCTTTCAAATCGGCAGGGTGAACCGGTACGATGTCGCCTTTCGGGCCTCGGGGTGGCTATGAGACGGCGTGATTTCGTCAAAGTTGTTGCCGGCGCGGCCATGGCGTGGCCGCTTGGGGCGCGTGCGCAGCAAGCGGCAACGCCGGTGGTCGGATTTCTCAGACCCACGAGAGCTGGAGACGCGGGACACCTGGTTGCAGCGGTACGCCAGGGTCTGCGTGAGTCCGGCTATCCGGGCGACAAAGTTGCGATCGAGGCTCGTTGGGCGGAGGGCCGACCGGAACGGTTGCCAAAGCTTGCGGCGGAACTGGTTGAGCTTCGGGTCGCTGCAATTGTTGGAAGCGTCGAGGCGGCTCTGGCCGCCAAAAAGGCTACAACAACCATTCCGATCGTTTTCGTGACCGGGGCCGATCCCGTAGTGGCGGGCCTCGTGTCAAGCATCAGTCGACCGGGTGGCAATATCACGGGAGTGAGTTTTTTTGATATCCCGGTTGTAGGTAAGCGGCTCGCGCTGCTGCGTGAATTGGTTCCCAAAGCCGAGACGATCGCCGTGCTCCACCACGCGAACTTTTCGGAATATCAGACCGAGGTCCGCGAAATAGAAACGGCGGCGCGCGCCAGCGGACAAAAAATCGTCATGTTCGCCGTTCGGAGCGAACAGGAAATCGATACGACTTATTCGGCCATCGCACGGTCCGGAGCCGCTGCGCTGCTTGTGGGAGCAGGCCCCTTCCTTAGCAGTCGACGTAGCCAATTGGTTGGGCTCGCCGCTCTCCACGCAATTCCCGCAAGTTATTTTGAAAGAGGGTTTGTAGATGGCGGAGGCTTGGTTAGTTATGGCGCAAGCCAGACTGACGCTTACCGCCGTGCCGGAATTTATGTGGCCCGCATTCTTAATGGCGAGAAGCCCGGCGCTCTGCCGGTCGAATTGCCAACCAAGTACGAGATGGTCATCAACCTCAAGGTTGCCAGGGCACTTGGTCTCACGGTGCCGCCCGCGTTGATTGCGCGGGCTGACGATGTAATCCAGTGATCCTAAGGAACGCTCAGTCTTTTATGCCGGCAAGGCGCAGGCCCTGGACGTAAAGATCGAGCTGGGCGCTGTCCCTGACGTAGAAAAGTCGCCGGCGCGCGAAGCTGCAGCTGAAATCCGGATTGCGCTGCAGGAGCTCGTCTTTGGCGACTGGCAGGTCGTCCTGATTTTGCAGATGCCCGAGCGCCGAGACGCGATGCGCGAAAGGCCAAAAGTGCGCATGGGGCACCCGCGTGGCCTTGTGCGACCATTCAAGGGCTTGGTCGAACTGCCGCGCAAAGATGTGCGCAAGTGAACGGTAGGAATAGAAGGCCCAGCGCAGCGGATCGTGCGGGCTCAATTCGATGGCCTTCTGGAAATAAGGAATCGCCTCGTCGAAACGGCCCTCGTAAGCGAGTGAATCGCCGAGCCCGCAATAGCTTGGCGCAAGATACGGGTTGAGTTCGATCGCGATCTCCAGCTCCGCAATCGCATCGCCATAGGATTTCGCCGCCAGGAGCGCGCGCCCGTACGTGAACCGCATCAATGCGTCCTGCTCGTCGAGCTCGACGGCTTTCCGCCCGACCGCGAGCGCCTCCTGCAACGTGTCCTCGCTCGGTTCGCCGTCGAAGTAGGTCATGCTGACCACGATTGCATAACAGAGAAAGCCATAGGCTTCCGCCAGAGTGGGGTCGAGCTCGATCGCCCGCCGGAGCAGCCGCTGCGCCTCGCGATTGTCGGCCGGAGTCGATTTATAGAAGTGCTTCGTCCCCAGCCGGAAAAAATCCCAGGCGTGCAGCGCCGGAACTGCTTTGCGCTCCGCACGTATCCGCTCGGCGGCACCGACCTCGGGCTCGATCCTGCCCGCAATGGCGGTCGTGATCTCGTCCTGCAGCGCGAAAAGCTCCTTGAGATCGCGATCGTAGCGCTCGGCCCACAATTGCCGGCCGGTTTCCGTCTCGACCAGCTGCGTCGTGACGCGCACGCGATCCGCGGCCTTCCGCACGCTGCCGTCGACCAGATAGTCCGCCCCGAGCGTCAGGCCCGCCGAACGCGTGTCGCCGCCGGCACCCTTGAAGGCGAAACTGGAATTGCGGGCGACCACCGCCAGCGAACGGTACTTGGACAGCGCGGTGATGATGTCCTCGGTGATGCCGTCCGAGAAATAGTCCTGCTCGGCATCGCCGCTGAGATTGTTGAAAGGCAAGACCGCGACGGACGGCCTGCCGCCCCACTCGATCGCTCCGGTCGGCGGCATCCTCTGAACGGACGATGGCGGTGCGGCCGGACCTTGTCCTCGTTCATTCGGACGGGAGACACCGACCATCTGAAGGTCGCCGACAAAGCGAATGCCCTTGCGAGGATAGGTCTTGATCAGGATCTGATCCTCGCCGGTGTCGCCGATGGCTTTCCGAGCAGCGGTGATGCGGGTGCTGAGCGTCGATTCCGAAACGATGCGGCCATTCCATACCGAAGCGATCAGGTCGTCCCTGCTCACCACGCGATCGCGGTTCTGCAGCAGATAAAGCAGGAGATCGAAGACCTGCGGCTCCATGGCAATCGGTTCGGAGTGGCGCGTGAATTCGCGCTTGTCACCGTCGAGAACGCAGCCGGCGAAGACGAATTGCATCGGAACTCCCTGACGCTTGAACAATAATCAGGCCCGTCTCGGCAACAAATCAAGGCTTTCTTAAAGCACCAAAGTCGCAGGCCGTGCTTGCAATGAACCAGTGAGCGCTCCGTGATACTATCGCGGGGCAGCGATTGCACGAAGACCGGATAATGAGCAACGATCTGCTGGGGTTTTTTCAGGGCACGGAAATGCCGGATGCCACGTGGTGGCAGGCGCTCTTTCCGAAACCCGCACAGATCTTGACCCTGGCCGGCCTCGCGCCGGGCATGGACGCCGTTGACCTATGCAGCGGCGACGGATGGTTCACGCTGCCGATGGCCAAGATCGCGCGTCACGTTATGGCGGTCGACATCGATGCGAAAATGCTGGCGCATGCGAGCACGCGCCTGGCGCA
>DATBTA010000158.1:0-4593 GCA_036559505.1 Pseudolabrys sp.
CGCCCGCGACCGCCTGCTCGCGGGAGACGACAAGTTCACGGCGTTCCGCAACGCTTTGCTGATCGTGGGGCCCGCCTGCGTGCTCACCCACGCGACCGCCGGCGTCTCGTTCATTGCACTGCAATTTTCGTCCTCCGACCTGATTCGAACATTCGGGGAAGCCGGCCTGATTGCGGTCGTGGTCGCGCTCGTGGCGGTCATCATGGGCGTGCCGCTGCTCGGCGTCCTGCTCATCCGCAACGAGACCGCATTCGTCGCGGCGGTCAGGGACATGGACACGGCGCTCGACTGGCTGCGCCGGCTGTGCAGCTGGATCGCGATCCGCATGGTCGCACGACCGGGACTTTACTCTTTGATTAGCCTGCTTGTCGTTGTGGTCCTCTCGCTGGGCTATGCCCAGCTGCAGCCGCGCTACCGGCTGGCGGACCAGGTGCCGGACCGTCAGCGGGCGGTGCAGGCCAGCAACCGCCTCGACGTCAAGCTGACCGGCGCAAATCCCTTCGACGTCTATATCCAGTTCCCGAAAGGCGCCTCGCTTTATGACGCGAACACGCTGAACGCAATTGCCGACGTCCACGCCCTGCTCGAGCGCCAGACCGGGATCGGCAATGTCTGGTCACTCGATACGCTGCGGCGCTGGCTCGCCGAGAAAATGAACAAATCGGACGTCGACACGCTCAAGCAATATGTGGACCTGCTGCCGCCCTATCTGACGCGCCGATTCATTTCGGAGGAGCAGGATGCCGTCATCGTCAGCGGGCGTGTTCCGGATTCTGATGCAAGCCAACTGCTGCCGATCGTCGACCGGATCGATCAGCAACTCAACGCCGTGCGGGCGAAGTATCCCACTTACAAGATTGCCGTAACCGGTCTGTCGGTCATCTCGGCGCGCAACAGTGCCCTCATGATCGACAAGCTGAGCGACGGCCTCACGATCGAGATCGCCTTCGTAGCCGCGTTCATCGGATTGGCGTTCTGGTCACCGGTCGTGATGTTGATCAGCATCCTGCCGGGACTCTTCCCGATCGTCCTTGCCGGCTGCATGCTGCTGCTGACGGGCCAGGGCCTGCAGTTCGCAAGCGTCATCGCGCTTACGGTGTCATTCGGGCTGGGCCTGAGCGCGACAATTCATTTCCTCAATCGCCTGCAGATCGAGGACATCGATCCCGATCCCGCGGTGGGCGTCGAGCGGGCGACAATTCTGGTCGGCCCGCCGCTGATCCTGACGTCCGCGGTGCTCGCCTGCGGCCTGGCGATGACCGTGCTGTCGAGCCTCCCGTCGTTGCGACTTTTCGGATGGCTCAGCGCCTTCGCAATGGTGGCCGCACTTCTCGCAGACATGTTCATGCTGCGGCCGATCGCCATGTTCCTGAGCAAGATTGTTCGCCGCATGTCGCGGCGATCGCTGTTGCGTTCTTCGGCGGAATAAAAAGCGCTAGCTGCGCCTGAGATTCATCGACACGCCTTTGATACCCGCGTCGGCGCTATGCGCCTTGATCACCACCGACTGTCGCGCGCCGTGCGTCACCAACGACAAGCTCGCCGAGAAAGACGCGGCCTTGGCAACGACATGAATATGATCGCCCTCGGCCCTTCCTGAGATCGTCCCTGCAACAAGGCGCGTCGATTCACTCCAGGTGCCGGACACCGAGCCTGCCGAATAAGTGGCGCTCGCGCGCAAATCGAAATTGTAACTGTCGCTGGCGCAGCGAATATTGAGTTGCAGATTCTTCTGGTCTCTGAGCACGTCGTAGGATGCCCTGCATCTGATTGGCTCGCGCCGGCCGTTCGTCAGATCGATGGTGCCGGAGCCCGACCATTGACCTGCCAAACGATTAAATGCTGCTATGCTTTGCGCGTAAGACGAATCTGCAATGCAAACTGCAAGCGAGAGAGAAAGCGCGGCTAAGCCCGCAAACCTTTTCAGCCAGCGCGATGGCGACGCTCTAACCGACGACCGCTTAAAATCGACGCAATAATGACTAAGCATACCCGGCTTCCTCTGTGGAACGTGAAGGCACTGCCGCGGTTGACGACGAAACCATGCATGAAAATCGGGCCTGACACAATGTACGTTAAAATCTGCGCAGCCATTGTCTTGATACAAGTTTTTGGCGCCGCGGCTTTCGCGGCCGACGAGAAAAACCTGCCGGGACCACAGCCTTTGAACCCCTTCAGGGGCACGCCCGAAGAAGAGGCGGCCTGTGCACCCGATGCGAGCCGATTCTGCAAAGACGCGATCCCCGACACATTCCGCGTTCTGGCCTGCCTGCAGGACAACCGTCAGAAGATCCGGAAGGTCTGCCTGAAGGTGCTGGAAGATCACGGCCAATAGCTAAAACCGCGCCGGCTGAATCTTTCTCAGAGTTGTCGCAATTCTCGAGTAGCACGCGACGAAGTGCAGCAGGGTCGCTCACAACCACAGCGCGTCCGATCGAGAGGCCCGATGCCACTACGGGCTGTTCGAAATGCGCCTCGGTCCATGCTCGAGAGAAATTCTGGGCGCACGCGGGGCCGGCGCCGGCGGACGCAGGACTCCATTTGCCCCATAGACCAGCACTCGCCCGCAGCGACAGAACAGCCGGCCTTGCACTCGAGTTCCATTATCCACAATCTTGGATTGGAACACCGGAACAAGCCGCGATTTCAGCTATTTTTCAGGTGTAAGGAAAAGCCCATCTTCGCAAATTCAGGTGTCTTCGCACGTGACAAACCGAGCAAACCCAGTGACCGGAAAATCATGGCCAGTCCTCGCGGCCGCCTTGTTTTGGCTGTCCATCGGCAGTGCCGCGCATTCGCAGCCTGCGACCCCTTCCGCACCGGCGCCGACCGGCGAGTGGCTGGTCGCCAACCGCGCCGCGAAGATCAACATCGTCGACTGTGGCGGTCGCCTTTGGGGAGTCGTGTCATGGGAATTGCGGCCTGGCGGCACCGACAAGAACAATCCCGACCCCAAGCTCCGAAACCGCCCGACGCTTGGCATGCCCATACTGATCGACATGGCTCCCACGAAACCGAACAAGTGGGAGGGCAATGTCTACAACTCGGAGAACGGTAAAATTTATTCGGCCAGCATCACTCTGTCCGATCCGAACACGCTACGCATCCAGGGCTGCGTATTGGGCTTTCTGTGCGGCGGCGAAAGCTGGACCCGCGCCGAGACAAGCGACACCGTCGGCCGGGCCCCCGCGCAAACTCCGTCGAAGCCGGCGCCGGGCGGTCGCAAGACGGCGACGCCGCAGCCTTCGCCGGCTGATGACGTATGCTCACGAGTCCTTGGCGCCGCGGGGCTTCCCCATGAGCGCGGGCTGAAATAGCACCGCGGCGGCTAACGTACACACCAGCGACAGTGCGAGCAGCTTGCCCATGCTCGACGTGCCGGGATGCTTCGAAAGCCAAAGGCTTCCAAATGCCGTCGCGGTCGTGAGCGCGCTCCAGATGACGGCGCGGGTGAGACTTGACTGCAGCAGGTTTCTCCGTCCCGACCGCCAGGCCATGATGTAATAGATCTTGAAAGCCACGCCGACGCCGAGCAGCAGCGGCAGCGCGATGATGTTCGCGAAATTGAGCGGCATGCCGATCAGGACACAGATCTCCAGCGTCACGACGCCGGCGAGCAGCAGAGGCACGAGCGTCAGCAGCACGTCGCCGAAGCGGCCCAGCACGATCCAGAGCAATATCGCGATCGAGACCAGCGCGTAGAAACCTGCTTCGTAGAATGCCCTGACCACCGTGTGGCTCGACTCGAGAATCGAAATCGGGCCGCCTGTGCCGTTGGGATAGACGGCGAGAATTGCGCGCGCGAATGTTCTCAGGACTTCCGTGTCGTCGGTATTACCCTTGGGCGACGCTTCGACGCGCGCGCGGCCATCGGGCGTCACCCAAAGCCGCCTGAGCGACTGCGGCAGGTTCTCTTTGGTGATGCGCTGGGCGGTCAAAAAACCGCGCAGCTGGCCAAGACTGGTTTGCAACGGCACGACGAAAGCCGCCTGCGCGCGTGCGCGCGCGCCCTCATCGGCCTGCGCCAGTTTCACCGCGTTCGCGGCAAGCCGCCTGGCCGCATCCGCGCCGGGTCCTGCCGCATTGCCGGCGACCTTGTTGAGCTGATCGGCCATGCCATTCAGCGCGGCGACATTTTCTGCATCGGTCGGCGGCTTGCCCGATGCCGACGGCTGCAGCGACTGCCCCAGGCGCCGGCCCAGATCCTGGATGATTGCCAGTTTCTTGTCCTGATCCTGCGGCACGAAGTCCAGCAGCGTGGAAACCTGCGAGACCTCCGGCAATTTCTGCAGTTTTTCCTCGGCTGCGGCCGCTTCGTCCACGGACGGCAGGATAATGTTGACTGAATTGACGCCGGCACGAGAGTCACCGCCAAGTTCGAGCAAAGTCGAAATCGATTCCGTTTTCGTGCTGCGCAAGTGGATGGGGTCGAAGTCGAACGTGAGGTAGTAGAGCAAGGGCGATCCCAGAAGCGCGACGGCGAGCGTTCCGACAATAACGGGGATACGATGCGTCTCCAGGAAATGATCGACCGGCGCCAGCACGCGGTATCCGATTTCTTCCGGCTCGCCTTCGGGATTGAGCAGCGTTATC
>DATBTA010000159.1:0-10929 GCA_036559505.1 Pseudolabrys sp.
CGCGGAGCCTGTGCAATCTCGAAAGCGTCATTGGTCAGCTTTTTCCGGCGACGCTGCTGGCGAGACTCGTAACCCTCGAGCTGAGGCAAGGCAGCCGGTCACCGTGATATCGCGGGCCGCAGCGCCTGACGGACGCGCGCGATCACGCCGTCCCAGGTACGGGACTTGTCCTGGCGGAAGAGCCGGGCGGTCGGATACCAGGGGCTATCGTCGCGGCCGAGCAGCCATCGCCAGTCGGGGAAATACGTCAGCAAGATCCACACCGGCTTTCCGAGCGCGCCGGCAAGATGCGCGACACTGGTGTCGACCGAGATGACCAGATCCAGTTGCGATATCAGCGCCGCGGTATCGGAAAAATCCTCAAGTGCGTTGCCGTAATCAAGAATATCAACGCGCTCCTTGAGTAGGGCGGCATCCTCGGCGCGAACGTCTTTCTGCAAGCTGACAAAAGTGACATCGGCACCAACGCCGTCCAGCAGTGAGACGACGGTGCGCAGACCGATCGACCGTTCCCGGTCTCTTTCGTGCCCGGGGTTGCCTGACCAGACGAGGCCAACCCGGGGGTGCGGTTTTCCCTCCAGGCGCGATTGCCACGTCGTCACGTGCTGTGCCGGCGCGGACAAATATCCAGCGGTTGAAGGAATTGTCTCAAGCCGCGTTCCCAACGCGAGCGGAAGGCTGACCAGCGGACAATGGAAATTGAAAGCGGGAAGGGGACCACCCTTCGGCACCACTTGCGCCGCGCCGCCAAGCGAAGCCATTAGCGCCTGCAGCGGTTTCTGGACTTCGAAGATCACTTGCGCACCGCGCGCCGCGACCAGCGGCACAAAACGGCAGAACTGGATACTATCGCCCAAACCCTGCTCGCTGTGGATCAGGATGGTCTTGCCGGCGATCGGGTCCCGGCCGTTCCAGGCCGGCTGGGAAAAATTCCGCTGCGTCGGGATGACCGATTTCTTCAGCCAGCGCCACTCGTAATGGGCCCAGCCGCGCTCGAAGTCGCCGGTCAGCAGCCGTAGCGCGGCCGCGTTGCAATGGGCCATGACGTGCTGGGGGCGCAAGGCCAAGGCGCGGTCGTAGCTTGCCAGCGCTTCATCATATCGCTCCAGCTCCCGCAGGACCTGGCCGCGATTGTTGTGCGCATCGGCATGATTTGGCTGGAGCGCGATGGCGCGGTCGTAGCTCGCGAGCGCTTCTTTATAGCGCTGCAAAGGTTTCAGCGCATTGCCCCGATTGTACAGCGCATCGGGATAATCCGCGCGCAGGGCAAGGGCGCAATCGAGGCTCGCCAGCGCTTCGTCATGGCGCTGAAGCTGCGTCAGCGCGCTGCCGAGATTGGAATACGCGTCGGCGAAATCGGGCCTGATGGCGATCGCCTTGCGGTAGCTATCGATGGCTCCGTCATGACGCCCGAGGGCCGTAAGCATGGCGCCGCGATTGCTGTGCGCCTCGAAGAAATCCGGCTGCAATTGAATCGCGAGATCGAAGCTGTCGAGCGCCTTCTGGTGCCGGTTCAGCGCGTTGAACGCGAGACCGAGGTCGAACAACATCCGTGGCGTCGGCGCGCGTGACGCCATGGCAGCCCCGATCAGGCGCAACGCCTCGCCGGGCTCGCCGCGCGTGAGCTTGAGAATGCCCATGGAATGCAAGGCATCGGCATTGTCCGGCGCGATCTCCAAGACGGACGCGTAGAGACGTTCCGCGTCGGCAATTTGCCCCTGCCGTCGCAGCGCCGACGCCTGCGCGAGTAAGCGCTGTACGTCCGGCAGCTCGTTGCGCGTTGCGGGCGAGGAAGGCATGCGGAAGGAACCTCCCCGCATCAGTTAGATTATCGCTTCTGATTCGGCCAGAACGGTGCGCTAGTGCTCCAAAGAGCGAGCCCGGAACGATTGAGTGCGTTCTCCGATGGCGTGTTTGCCGTCCTTAACTTTCGCTTTTTGGACGACGCCAAGCAGTTGCGCCGGTATGCCCCCGCGCTACGATCCTCGATAAGATCAATGGAGGTTGAAAAGGGGGAGACAAATTATGAAGCGTTATTTCGCGCTCGCGCTGGCCGCAGCGGCCGGCGGTTTCGCGGCCACGACGGTGAGCGGCCTTTATGCCGCGACCGTGAAACCGATCTACGTTGTCATGGAAATTGAAGAGATAACCGACGCCGACGGATTTAAGAATACTTTTCAAAGGAAGGATGTGCGTACCGCGGTCGAAGCCATGGTGGAGGACGGGCGCTACATCGTGCGCACCGACAACGCGATCGCCCTGGACGGGACCCCGCCGAAGTCTTTCATGGTCATCTCGTTCCAGAACATGAAGAAGGCAAAATCCTACAACGACAGCATGAAAGAATTCACTGCGGCCCGGCTCAAGACGACGAAGTCGCGCTCGTTCATTGTGGAAGGCCTGTAAAAGATCAGGCTGTTTCGGCTCGACTCGCAGCCGATCATCGATGTGGTGGCCTATATCGCGGCCTTTCCGTGCCAGGTGCCCGGGCGCGCCTTTTCTTGGGGCCGAATGCGCCCTTTCAATTGGCTGACTTCAAGCGATACGATGCTCTCCCCGGGGGGCGACGGAGGAATAGCCATGTCGGCCTGGTCGAAACGCATCAGCCGCTACTGCTTCATGGCGCTGGCCGCGCCAATGATTTTGTCGTTGCCTACGCATGCGCAAAATCAACAGCAACCTCCGCCGCAGGCGCAACCACAACCGGAGCAGCAGCCTCTGAGTCAGCAACAGCTCCAGCAGCTGGTCGCGCCGATTGCGCTCTATCCCGATGCGCTGCTGGCGCAGGTCCTGACCGCATCGACCTATCCGCTTGAAGTGACATTGGCGGCGCGCTGGGCGGAGAAGAATGCGAACGTCAAAGGTCCGGCGCTCGAGGCGGCGATGCAGAAGGAGCCGTGGGATCCGAGCGTCAAGGGTTTGACGGCGGTGCCGCAAGTGCTCGCAATGATGAACGAGAAGCTGGACTGGACGGCACAGCTCGGCGAGGCCTTCCTGGCCCAGCCCAACGATGTTCAGACGGCGGTCCAGACGCTGCGCAAGCAAGCGGAGACGACCGGCAACCTGAAGTCGGGCAAGGAGCAGAAGGTCAGCCGGATGCCTGCGCCGCAAGGCACGGGTTATGCGGGACCGCCCGAATATATCGTCATCGAACCGCTCGAGCCGGATTACGTCTATGTGCCGGTCTACGATCCTGTCGTCATCTACGGCCCCGGCTACTGGACGCCGGCCTATACGCCGTTCTTCTGGCGCCCGAGCTGGTGGGTGGCTGGTCCCGTGATTGCGTTCGGCGCGGCCGCCTTCGTCGGGCCCGCGCTATGGTACCACTACAACTGGGGACATCCCGGTTTTGCCGCGATCCAGACCAATCCCGTCCTCTACAGCAAGTTTAACAAGGTCGCCGTCGCCCCCGGCGCCGGCCAGGCCTGGAAGTTCAACGCGGCGAATCGCGGCGTGCCGTTCAAGAACACGAACCTCCAGAAGCAGTTCGGCAATGTTGGCACGAGAAATCTCCAGGGCGTCCAGACCTTGCGCGGACCGCAAACCGGCACACAGCTCGGCAAAGGCGCGCAGGGCGTGCAGGGAGTCCAGGGCGGCAAAAACGTTCAGGGACTCAAAACGAGCAACACCACCCATATCCAGAACAACAAGACAATTCAGACCAACAGGACGATTCAGAGCAACAAGACCATTCAGACGAACAAGAACATTCAAGGCAACCGCGTCCAGGGCGCGCGGACGACGAGCCGTGTCCAGGCCGTCAATCCCGGCGGTGGCAACAAGGGTGCCGGGAATAAGAATGCAGGGAAGGTCAAAAAAAACCCCTGACCGCGCCGCTGTAACTGAACGAAAACTCGAAGCATAAAAGTCCATCGCTTCTGCGCAGAACGGCCAAGGCAGTCGGCATCACGGCGACGCCTTCGTTGCTCACGCGGACGTGGCGATCGAGCAGGTCGGGACAATGCTTCTTGTGCATCGGAACCCCTTCTATCTTTTGATGTTTTTTACATCTAATATGATACTTGACACATGATAATAAGCTTATAGTATATTATAAGCCACGTCTGATCTTCGCTGAGAAATTGCATGATCACTGCTGCGCAGATGCGAGCAGCCCGGGCGCTGCTCGGTATCGATCAACGCGAGCTGGCTGAGCGCGCCAGTCTTTCGCTTCCAACAATTCAGCGCATGGAAGCAAGCGACGGCGTGGTTCGCGGCAACGTTGATTCACTTATGAAGTTGGTCAATGCGCTGGTCGCCAACGGAATCGAGCTGATCGGCGAGGGCGTAACCTCCAGCAAGGGTGGCCGGGGAGTTCGGCTCAAATGAGCGCGCGCTCCGAACCGATGGCTGCTCGCCTGACGCGGAGGTGGTGATGGTGACCTTTGCGCTTTTCTGCGTCGTGGCATTTCTGTCGCTGTCTCCGATCGCCGTTGTTCTCTCAAGGTCGCCGCGTGCAAGTGGCGTTGTCTACGCTTCCTGTCTGATCATCACACTGATGCTGGCTGTCGTAGGAGGCATGTGTCTGCTCGGGCAGCCAACGTCCCGCCTAACATTGCCACTCGGCCTGCCATGGCTGGGTGCTCATTTCCGCGTCGATGCACTTTCGGCATTCTTCCTGATTGTGGTCAATCTGGGAGGCGCGGCCGCGAGCATGTTCGCACTCGGTTACGGCCAGCACGAGCACGCGCCCGAGCGGATCCTTCCGTTCTACCCGGCTTACCTCGCCGGAATGAACGTGGTGATCCTCGCGGATGACGCTTTTAGTTTTCTGGTGGCGTGGGAGTTCATGTCGCTGACGTCGTGGGCGCTGGTGGTCGCGCACCACCGCGAGCGCGACAATTTGCAGGCGGGCTACATCTATCTGTTGATGGCAGGCTTCGGCACGCTGGCACTGCTTCTGGCTTTCGGTCTGCTCGCCGGCGACAACGGCAACTATCTCTTCGAATCGGTTCGTGCCGCGCCGCCAAGCGCCAGCGTGGCGGCGATCGTCCTTGTTTTGGTTCTCATCGGCGCAGGATCCAAGGCGGGCGTTGTCCCTCTTCACGCCTGGTTGCCGCTCGCTCATCCGGCCGCTCCCAGTCACGTCTCTGCCTTGATGAGCGGCGTCATGACCAAGGTGGCGGTCTATGGTTTTGTGCGCATTGCATTCGATCTGCTCGGTCCGCCGGTCTGGTGGTGGAGCATGCTGGTGCTCGCCGTCGGCGGTGCCACCGCAGTCATGGGCGTGCTCTATGCGCTGATGCAGCACGATCTAAAACGGCTGCTCGCCTATCACACGGTTGAAAATATCGGCATCATCTTTATCGGCCTTGGTCTTGCGCTCGCATTTAAGGCGTATGGGATGGCCGACGCGGCGGCGCTGGCGCTGACCGCAGGGCTGCTGCACGTCTTCAACCACTCCGTATTCAAGAGTCTTCTGTTCTTCGGCGCCGGCGCCGTGCTCAACGCAACCGGTGAACGCGATATGGAGCATCTCGGCGGTCTGATCCATCGTATGCCGCAGACCGCGTTCGCGTTTCTTGTGGGTTGCGTTGCCATTTCGGCGCTCCCGCCGCTGAACGGCTTTGTATCGGAATGGCTGACTTTCCAGGCCATTTTGCTTAGTCCGCAATTGCCGCCCTGGGGTCTCAAATTTCTGGTGCCGGCGGTTGGAGCCTTGCTGGCGCTGTCGGCGGCGTTGGCCGCTGCCTGTTTCGTGAAAGCCTTCGGCATAAGTTTTCTTGGCCGCCCGCGTACTCCGGCTGCAGCCGACGCCAGCGAGACCGACAGCCACTCGCTCGCTGCGATGTTTTTCCTGGCGGCCCTATGCCTTGTGGCTGGCGTTTTGCCGGGCATTTTCATCGACGCGCTCGCGCCGGTGACGAATGCGCTCCTTGGCGTGAGCATGCCGCACCAGGCGGGCCTTGATTGGTTGACCATCGTGCCGGTCGCGGAAAGCCGCAGTTCCTATAACGGGCTACTGGTCTTTGTCTTTATCGTGATGTCCGGCTCAATCGCTGCCTTTGCGATACATCGATTGGCCTCCGACAAAATGCGGCGCGGGCCCGCCTGGGATTGTGGTTATCCCGACTCCAGTCCTGCGACACAGTACACCGCCTCGAGCTTTGCGCAGCCGATCCGGCGGGTTTACGGCACAGCCGTATTTCATGCTCGCGAGGTGGGCGACATGCCGCCTCCGGGCGACGCCCGGCCGGCGCGTCTTACCGTTGAGATCCGTGATCTGATCTGGGACGCCGCATACGCTCCGATTGCCGCCTTCATCGAGTACGCCACCGGACGGCTCAACGTTCTGCAATTCCTCACCATCCGCCGGTATCTCACGTTGGTTTTTTCGGCGCTCGTGTTGCTCCTATTGGTGCTGGCAATATGGTCGTGATCCGCGATTTTGCCTTCCAAGGCGCGCAAATGCTTCTGGTGCTGTTACTGGCGCCGGTGCTCACGGGCCTGGTGCGGGTCGTGAAGGCGCGTCTGCTGCGCCGGCAAGGGCCGCCGCTGCTGCAGCCCTATCGTGATCTCATCCGGCTGCTGCGTAAGGAGGTTGTGCTGGCACACAGCGCGTCATGGTTATTCCGCGTCATACCTTATCTTGTCTTCGCCGGCACCTGGGTTGCGGCGTCTTTGGTGCCGACGTTTCGCAGCGGGTTACTGTTCTCCTGGTCGGCCGACTTGATTGCATTGATCGCGCTGCTCGGCAGTGCGCGTTTCTTTCTCGCGCTCGCCGGGTTGGATGTCGGCACGAGCTTCGGCGGCATCGGGTCTAGTCGCGAGGTCATGATCGCCTCGCTTGCGGAGCCCGCAATGCTGATGATCGTGTTTACGATCGCCTTGATCGCCGGGTCGACACAGCTGTCGGTCATGGCCGCCCATATGACGTCGGGCGCGGTCGGCTTGCGAGTTTCGCTTGGTCTTGCGCTGCTTGCGTTGATCATGGTGTCGATCGCGGAGAATGCGCGCATTCCAATCGACAACCCGGCGACCCATCTCGAGCTCACCATGGTGCACGAGGCGATGGTGCTGGAATATTCCGGACGTCACCTGGCGCTGATCGATCTCGCCTCCGAGCTGAAGCTCCTGTTCTACGTGTCGGTGATCGCCTGCCTCTTCATACCTTGGGGCATCGCGCCGCCTGACGGAAATGCCGGCGCGATCGCCGTCGGAGCGGCTTCGTATGTCGCCAAGCTTGCCGCCGGCGCCGTGCTCCTTGCGGTGTTTGAGACGTCCATCGCCAAGATGCGCGTGTTTCGGGTGCCGGCATTCCTTGGCGCGGCGCTGATGCTCGGCCTGCTTGGCACCTTGTTGCTGTTTGTTTCCGGAAGCCTGTGATGTTGCGCGGTAATTTATCCTTCGACGTCGCTCATCTGCTGGCCGGTTCGCTGGTGCTGGTGAGCTTCATGCAGCTTTATCAGGACCGGCTTTACGCCCTTCTCAATGTATACGCCCTGCACGCCCTGGTGCTGGCGGCATCGGTCGGCTGGCAGGCCTTCGTGCAGGATGCGCCGCATCTTTATGTCACGGCTCTGATAGCCCTGATGTTCAAGGCCATCATCATTCCGGCGGCCTTGCATCGCATCATCGTGCGCCTCGGCATTCATCGCGAGATCGAAACGGTGGTCGGGGTTGGGCCGACCATGCTGCTGGGCATGGGGCTGGTCGCGCTGTCGATGGTGGTGATGTTGCGGGTGACCGCAGAGGCCGACCCGCTGGCGCGCGAGGATCTCGCCTTTGCGCTGTCGGTCGTGCTGCTCGGTCTCCTGATGATGGTCACGCGCAGGAATGCGGTGAGCCAGGTCGTCGGGTTCATGTCGCTTGAGAACGGACTTGTGCTGGCGGCGACCGGCGCAAAAGGCATGCCCCTGGTTGTGGAAATCAGCGTGGCATTTTCGGTGCTGATCGCCTTCATCGTCGTCGGCATCTTTCTCTTTCGCATACGGGAGCGCTTCGACACCGTCGACATACAGGCACTCGATCGTTTCCGCGGAGAACGGCAATGATCGATGCGCTCGCTGGGGTCCTCATCATTCCGGCTGCAGCAGCCGTAGTGCTTGCGGCGTTGCCCGGGTATCGGCTGACGGCGCGGCTTAACGTCGTCGCGACCTTGCTTACATTCGTGACGGCTTCGTCGTTGTTTGTCGTCGAACCGGAGTCCGGCACCTATCTGCTGGTGGACGACCTCAACAAAGTATTCATCGTGCTGACCACCTTTGTCGGCTTCACCACGAGCGTGTTCAGCGCGAGCTATATAGGCCATGAAATAGAGATCGGCCGCCTCACGGCGAGGTTCGTGCGCTTTTATCACGCCATGTATCAGGCGCTGATGTTTGCGATGAATCTGGCGCTCGTTGCCAACAATATCGGCTTGATGTGGGTCGCGATCGAGATGGCGACCCTCACCACCGTGCTGATGGTCGGCATCTATCGCACGCACGAGGCGCTGGAAGCGGCCTGGAAGTATTTCATCCTCGGCAGTGTCGGCATTGCGCTGGCGCTTTTCGGCACCATCCTGATCTACATGGCGGCGCGCCCCGTGATCGGCGAGGGGGTCGACGCCATGGTTTGGAGCGCGCTGATGAGTCGCGCGGCACAATTTGATCCTGCATTGCTCAATGTTGCTTTCATTTTCCTGCTGCTGGGCTACGGCACCAAGGTGGGGCTTGCGCCGTTGCATGCCTGGCTGCCCGATGCGCATGCCGAAGGGCCAACTCCGATTTCCGCGGTGCTTTCCGGCCTGCTGCTCAATGTCGCGCTTTACGCGCTGCTGCGCTTCAAGATGCTCCTCGCACTCAATCCGGAAGCGATTGCGCCTGGTCCGCTGATGGTGATCATGGGCCTGATCTCCTGCCTGTTCGCGGCCTTCATGCTTTACCGCCGCCGCGACATCAAACGCATGTTCGCCTACTCGTCGATCGAGCACATGGGCATCATCGTCTTCGCGTTCGGCATGGGTGGCGCGCTGGCGAACTTTGCCGGCCTTCTGCACATGACGATGCATTCGTTGACCAAGTCGGCGATCTTTTTTGCCGTTGGCCACATCGCGCAGGTCAAGGGCACGCAGAAGATTGCCGACATGGGCGGTCTCACCGTGACCAATCCGGTCCTTGGCTGGGGGTTGGTGTTGGGCGTCGTGGCGATTGCGGGCCTGCCTCCGCTCGGCATCTTCATGAGCGAGTTCCTGGTGGTGAGCTCGACTTTCGCGCGCGAGCCCTGGCTGGCCATCATCCTGGCATTCGGCATTCTGGTCGCGCTCGGTGGTTTGTTTCTGCGGCTCAATACGATTGCATTCGGGGAGCCGCGCGGCCCGACCGCCAAGGCCGAAGCATCCTACGTGCCGATGTTTGCTCACCTTGCATTGGTGTTCATGGCCGGAATCTATATGCCCGCGCCGTTGGTGAAGGGCTTTGAGAATGTCGCGAGGCTGTTGGGATAGCCATGGCCATTCTCGACGCCATAACGCACAGCGACGTGGCCAAACGGCACCGGCCTTGGCCCCGTGCTCAGGTCGGTGACGAAGGCTGGCGCCAGGCCATCGACCAGCTCGCAACGGGACGCCTGGTGCTGCTTGGCTTATGGGGCGATGCCCCCGTGGTTCATATGGCACTATTGGATGGACCCGCCGGCGATGTCGCGGTCGTCAGCTACACCTGCAAATCCGGAAAATACCCGAGCGTGGGCGCCCGGCATGCGCCGGCGATCAGGCTTGAACGTGCGATCAGCGACTTATTTGGCCTTGAAGCGGTGAATGCGCCCGACACGCGGCCGTGGCTCGATCTCGGTTTCTGGGGCGTTCGCCATCCGCTGGGCAAAAAAATCGCGGCGCGCAAGCACGCTCCTTACAATTTTCTCCCGGCGGAAGGCGAGGGATTGCACCAGATCCCGGTCGGTCCCGTGCACGCCGGTATCATCGAGCCAGGACATTTCCGTTTCACGGCCAATGGCGAGCACGTGGTGCGGTTGGAGCAGCGTCTTGGCTGGGTGCACAAGGGCATCGAGTCGCTCATGGAAGGGGCCACACTGGAGCAGGCCGCCAAGCTTGCGGCGCGGACCTCCGGCGACAGCACGGTCGCTTATGCATTCGCATTTGCGCAGGCGGCGGAAGCCGCGATGCAGATCAAGGCGCCATTGCGCGCTATCTATCTGCGCGCGCTGATGGCCGAGCTTGAACGTCTGGCCAATCATTTCGGAGATATCGGCGCCATCTGCAACGACGCATCGTTCTCCCTGATGCAGGCGCACTGTGCGATCCTGCGCGAGCGCACATTGCGCGTGGCCGAATCAGGCTTCGGTCACCGGTTGATGATGGATGTGATTGTCCCCGGAGGTCTCAGTCGCGATATCGCGCCCGCGGGACTTGCAGAGGCCGCCGCCCTTGTTGCCACGGTGCGTGACGCTTTCCCGGACCTGACTGAGCTTTACGACAACACCGCTTCGCTGCAGGACCGGACCGTCACCACGGGCATTGTGAAGCCTGAATTGGCGGCGCAGTTCGGCGCCGGCGGTTATGTCGGCCGTGCATCCGGCCGGACCTTCGATGCGCGGCGCGTGCTTGCCTACGCGCCCTATGACGAATTGTCGTTCGAAGTGCCGGTGCGGGACGAGGGTGACGTCAACGCGCGCGTCTGGCTCCGCATCCGCGAGGTCGAGCAGAGCCTGTCGCTCATCGAGCAAATTCTCGGCGCAGTTCCGGCCGGCGCGATCAAGGCGCCGCTCGGGAGGGCGAAATCTTGTGAGGGCCTTGGATTCGCCGAAGCTTTCCGCGGCGACGTTCTGGTGTGGCTCAGGATCGATGGGAATGGTCGGGTTGCGCGTTGCCATTTGCGCGACGCGTCGTGGTTCCAATGGCCGCTGCTGGAAGCGGCAATCGAGGGAAATATCGTCGCCGACTTTCCGCTCTGTAACAAGTCGTTCAACTGTTCTTACTCGGGGCACGAC
>DATBTA010000160.1:0-5247 GCA_036559505.1 Pseudolabrys sp.
AGCTGCGTGTTCGGCAAGGCACAGAGCAGGCCGACCATGCACACCGGGATTGCCGCGTCCTCGATAAGCTCGAGCATGACATCTGCCATCGAGGCCTTCTCGGTGTCGAAGCCGACGATGAACCCGGCGGTGACGTAAAGCCCAGCGCCATAGAGTTTGTGGATGCTTTCGACCAGGCTGCGGCGCGTGTTCTGCTTCTTCTTCATGGCAACCAACGTCGCCGGATCGGGGCTCTCGATGCCCACGAATACGCCCACGAAATTTGCTTCGTTCATCAGCTTGAGCAGAGCGTCATCGTCGGCAAGATTGATGGAGGCCTCGGTTGTGAACTCGAACGGATAGTCATGCGCCTCAAGCCATCCGCGAAGTTCCGGCAGGAACAACTTCACCGCCTTCTTGTTCCCGATGAGATTATCGTCAACGAAGTCGACGTGCCCGCGATAGCCGAGTTGGTAGAGTCGGTCCAGTTCGGCCAGCATCTGGGCGTTGGTCTTGGTGCGCGGCACGCGCCCGTAAAGCTCGATGATGTCGCAGAATTCGCAGGTAAATGGGCAACCGCGCGAGAACTGAACGCCGACGTAGAGGTAGCGATCAGGCTTCAGCAAGTCGAAGCGGGGGATCGGGCTCTTGGTTACGTCGGCTTCGAATTTCTTGGCCTCGAACACGCCTCGGCGCGCTCCTGCCTCCCAGGCCGCGACGAATTCGTCAATGATGCCTTCGGCTTCGCCGAGCACTTGGAAGTCCGCCGCGCGGTAGGCGTGCGGCACCGAGGTCGCAGCCGGCCCGCCGATGACGATCGGTTTGCCGCTCGCCCGGCAAAGCTCGATGACTGCGACCGTGTCGTTGTGCTGCGGCAGCATGCCTCCGGTCATGACCAGGTCGGCCCAGGCGAGATCGGCGGTCGCGAGTTCCTCGATGTTGCGGTCGACCAGGCGGACCGTCCATGTTTCCGGCAGCAGTGCCGCCACGGTAATCAAGCCGAGCGGAGCAGTCGGATATTTAGCCCCCATCAGCTCGCAGGTCGCCGCAAAATTCCAGAAAGTGCCGGCACCGAAACGCGGGTAGATCATCAGAACGTTGCACGAGCCTGGCATCAATCCCCCTGCGCTCGGCGCAACTGGCCCTATCCGCCGACATTGATTACGCCAAAACCTGCTTCCATAGAACGCGCGGCTGGCTAATCCACCTTGTGCCCAATTGCAGCGCAGTGCAACCGCTCAGCGCCAGCGGCGGTGCACCTATAGCCACTGTTCCGGGTGTTCGCACAACGAGCCTTCGACCACCGTAGTGATTGTCTGCATCGTTCCGCCGACGTCGATCTGGCCACTGGCGCCGCGCGCGGGCGCGTGAGCTCGACCTCGAACATGTTGCCCGGCCGGCGGATCACGCAGTGATCGAATAACGAGGATTTGCTGCGACGCGAAATGTCGCAACTGGCACTTAGCGGACATCGGCTTGTGCGCCGCACATGTCCGCTTTCGGGGGTAAAGCGGACATGATGTAGATGTGGCGCGTTACGATTTTCCGGTTTTACAGTTCGACAAATTGTCTTTAGCGCCCGTGAGCGCCGTTAGAGAAGTTTGACACTGTAAATGATTGAAATCGCTACGCCGTGGCACTTCTCCCGGGCCCACCACGTAGCCGTTCGACCGTTGCAATCTGTTGGCCGGGCTGCCCCCGCGCATTGGCCCTAGGTCCAATTCGGTTGGCCGCCATATTGAGTCAAGGTCTGGGCCGGCTGAGGCAACGACAACGGAGAATGAGAATGTATTTCGATGGAGGCTACACTTATTCAAATTTTTTGATGAACGTCCTTGGCATTTTCGCCTTTGTCGTTTGGTTCTGGCTGCTCGTTGTCATCTACGGTGACCTGTTCAGGCGTCACGATATTTCCGGTTGGGGCAAGGCGCTGTGGGTGATCGGGCTGTTCGTGTTCTCGTATCTTGGCATTCTTGCCTATCTGATTACGCAAGGAAGAGGGATGGCCGAGCGTAATGCCCAGCAAGCGCAGCAGGCGCGGGAGGAGCTACGGCGGGTGGTTGGGTATAGCGTGGCGGACGAAATTTCGAAGCTCGATCAACTCAAGAAATCAGGCGCGATAACCGACGCCGAATTCCAGCGTCTTCGCGCCAAGCTGGTCTAGCCGATATGCTCTCGACAATGTTGACCTCGCGTCGCGCCATAAAATCGGGAGCGGCCGCGCTGGCGCTGGCGAGCGTGCTCGCCTGGATGCCGGCCATGGCACAAGCGGCCACCGGTTCGATCCGCATCACGATCACTAGAGCGCAGTTCATTGTCGGCGGCGGCGACGGCACCTTGCACTTCAAAGGCGGCCGCTATCCATTGCGAGTGGGCGGCGTAAGCACTGGTCCCTTTGGTGCGGCGTCCGTGGACTTGGTTGGTCGCGCTTACAACATGCAAAACGCGGCAAATATTCACGGCATCTATTCGACGATCCCCGAAAAAGGGCGGCCAGGAACATTTCGGCTGCGAAACTGGCAGGGCGTCGTTTTGGAATTGCGCGGCCGGCGGGGCGTCAAGCCGCCGGTCGATCTGAGCGGATTGCAGATCTCCTTGCGCTAGCGATCAGGTTGAGACCTTACGTCTGGTAGTTACCACCGGCACCTATTGACGAGAACCCGACGCGGCCCCCACGGTCCGCGGACAACACGCCGGACAATACACCCGTTTCCGTAAAATCCTGGCGCCGCGACGAAACGTGGTCCGCCCCATCCCCACCCAGGTCCCCAAGCGGGTCCCCATCCAGGTCCCCATCCAACTCCCCAGGCAGGTCCCCAGCCAGTTTGCCATCCGGGGGCCCATCCACCGCGCCAACCCCAACCACCACCCCAACCCCAGCCGCCGTGCCAGCCACCACGCCAAGCAGAGGCGGGGGTCGGCGACAGGCTGGCCACGCTCAGCGTGCTCACTGCAAGGATGACAAGTGCGAATTTGCGTAACATGGCGTTCTCCCAAGCCAGTTGGCTCTGACGTCAGCAATCAGAGCGAGGGCGCGTCTGATGCCTGAAAGCATAGTCCGCGTGGGGGCATCAGTTGCATTGGCCTCTGGTCCAATGTGTCGGCGTTGCGGGCTTCGCTATTGTTTGCCGGAGGGGCCAGTGCACAAGGTGTTTTCGCACGCGTCCATTACCCAAATGGCGAAGCAAGGGAGTTTGCATGACGCATGTCCGGATCGCTGCGAATGCGATACTCGTATTTTCCTTTATGGCGGTGACGGGGTTTCCCGCGCTAGCCGCCCCGGCGAAATGCAATGCGGAATTGAGAAAGTGTAATAGTCATTGCAATCTCGTTTATGAAAGCAGACAGGCCAATCGCACTTGTCACAACCGCTGCAAAGACAACTTCTACGTCTGCAAGGCGCGGCCCAGCTAACTCGTTGCAATGATTGATGCGGCGGGAGGGTGCGACAACGTTGCCGCCAAGGTTACGTATTTGCAATCGAGCCGAAAGGCCCCCGTAAGGTGCGGCTCTCTAATTAGCCCCGCTAGTGCTCTGAACAAATCAGGGCTCTTCAATCCCCCAGCGGAGGCTATGACATGAATCAAATAATTCCTGCCAGACCGGAACGCAAAGCTTTCACTGCGCGCCGGCTGGCACTTCTTGCATCGGCTGCCGGCCTTGCAATCGCCGTGGTCGCGACCGGGACATCGGGCTTCAGCACCCCGAATTTTCCCAGCGCAATCGCGACTGCGCATGCCGAAACCATGCAGCGGTCCACGGGTTTTGCCGATATTGTCGAGAAGGTAAAGCCGGCCGTGATTTCGGTCCGCGTCAAGGTCGATGCGACGGCAAAAACGGCGAGCATGAACGACAATGACGAGGCCAGCCCGATGCAGCCGGGTGCGCCGCTCGAAAAGTTTTTCGAGCAGTTTGGCGGCCGCGGCATGCCAAAGGGATTTCCGCAAGGCAAGCGCGCCGTAACCGGCGAAGGCTCCGGGTTCTTTGTTTCGGCTGATGGCTATGCCGTGACGAACAATCACGTCGTGGATCATGCCAAGACCGTACAGATCACCATGGACGATGGCTCGGTTTACGACGCGAAAGTCGTCGGGGCCGATTCAAAAACCGATCTCGCTCTGATCAAGGTCGACGCCAACAAAAGCTTCCCTTTCGTCAAGTTCGCCGACCGCGATCCGCGCGTCGGAGATTGGGTCGTGGCCGTCGGAAACCCCTTCGGTCTCGGCGGGACCGTCACGGCCGGTATCGTGTCCGCGCGCGGGCGCGACATCGGGTCAGGCCCCTACGATGACTACATTCAAATCGATGCACCCATCAATAAAGGTAACTCGGGTGGCCCGGCCTTCAACATGGACGGCGAAGTCATCGGCGTGAATACCGCGATCTTTTCCCCGTCCGGCGGATCGGTCGGTATCGGCTTCGATATTCCGGCCGCGACCGCCAAGATGGTGGTTGCCCAGCTCAAAGAGCATGGCCGCATTGATCGCGCCTGGTTGGGCGTACAGATTCAGCCGGTCACGGCTGAGATTGCCGACAGCCTTGGCCTGAAAAAGGCCGAAGGTGCGATCGTTGCTCAACCGCAGGCCGACAGCCCCGCGAGCAAAGCGGGCATTGTTGCCGGCGACGTGATCACCGAAATCGACGGCGCGTCGATCAAGGACTCGCGTGAGCTCGCTCGTAAGGTCGGGATGATGGCACCCGGCGCCAAGATCAAAATCACCTTGGTTCGCAAGGGGGAAATCAAGAGCCTTGCTCTCACTCTCGGCAAGATGCCGAACGAGCAGCACGCAAAGGCCGATACCAGCGATGAGATGTCGGCCGGCGATACGCCGCGTCTCGGGCTCAATCTTGCCCCGGCCAAGGACGTTGCCGGTTCCGGCGATCAAGGTGTCGCGGTGGTCGGCGTCGACCCCAATGGTCCTGCCGCCGAACGCGGCATCAAGACCGGCGACGTGATCCTCGATGTCGCCGGCAAGGCGGTCGCAAATACGGCCGAAGTCCGCAAGGCTCTCAGTGACGCGCGTACCGCAGGCAAGAACACCGTCCTGCTGCGGGTCAAGACCGCAGAAGCGACGAGGTTCGTTGCGCTGCCAATCAAAAAGGCCTGAAGAAAGTAGCTGTTTCGTCCGCGTGTAGCGTTTGTCTGACGAAACAAACTCGGGGGACGGAGTCAAATCCGTCCCCCATCTTCAGCTTCGGTCCTCACGGCGAAAATTGCCACGCACAGCGTGAATTGCCTCAACCTGCGAGCGCCTCCTATGTTACGAA
>DATBTA010000161.1:0-3910 GCA_036559505.1 Pseudolabrys sp.
TATTCCGCCGCAACAACATCACCGGCATCGTCGCGACCAGCCGGCCCAACAAAGGCACGCATGAACTGGTGGACGCAAAGTGGCCCGAGCTCAAGGTCGTGCCGTTCATCCGGCCCTATCGCGTGCGCAGCGACATCCAGAGTTGGTTCAACGATCCAACGATTTTCGAGCTCATCAAGGAAGAATATGCGCGCGGCTATTACCGTGGGATCGGCGAATTCCATATCTACGGAAAGTCTGCCCAATCGGACTGGGTGAAGAAGATGGTCGACTTCGCCGTCGAGCGTAACCTGTATCTGCATGCGCACTGCGACGAAGAGGCCCTGCTGATCCTGTTCGGGCACAATCCAAAGGCAAAAATCATCTGGGCGCATACGGGTTTTTCGGTAGCGCCTACGCGCGTGGCTGAGCTGCTCGACGAGCACAAGGACGCACTTTGGGGCGAGCTCTCATACCGGGGCGGGATCACCGGCGGCGACGGCAAGTTGACAAGCGATTGGCGCGACCTATTTGCACGTTATTCCGACCGGTTTCTGCTCGGCTCCGACACCTGGATCAATGAGCGCTGGTTCGGCTACGACACGATCTTCAAGGAATATCGCGGATGGCTCGCCCAACTTCCGTCCGATCAAGCGCAGCGGATCGCAAGCGGTAACGCGTTGCGGCTGTTTGGACTGCGGCGCGAGTAAACAATAGGAGTGATCATGAGTTTCTTCCCAGGCAAGGATCCGGCCGCCGGCGACGCATATCAATGTGACGCCATTTCCCAGGTCATCGTGCCGCGCACAGTCGATCTCGGCGACTTCGCGGTCCGGCGTGCACTACCGTCAGCCCAAACACGCATGGTCGGCCCATTCATCTTTTTCGATCATTTCGGACCGGCGGAGTTTCACGCAGGCAACGGGCTCGACGTGCGGCCGCATCCGCATATCGGGCTCGCCACCGTGACTTATCTTTTCGATGGCGAGATCATGCACCGCGACAGTCTCGGCACCGCCATGGCAATCAGGCCTGGCGAAGTCAACTGGATGACCGCCGGACGCGGCATCGTGCATTCCGAGCGCACGCGGCCAGAGCGGCGCGTTGACGGCGAGCCGATCCACGGCCTGCAGATGTGGGTTGCCTTGCCGGCGGCCAGGGAAGAGATGGAGGCCGGCTTTGCGCATCACGCAACCGCCGAATTCCCGGTCATCAGGGAGAACGGAAAGAATGTGCGTGTGGTCGTCGGTTCGCTGTATGGCGCGTCATCGCCGGTGCCGACGGTGCACGAGACGATATTCGGCGATGTGCATCTGAAGGCGGGCACGTCGTTGCCGCTCGATGCGGGGCATGAGGAGCGCGCAATCTACATCATCGAAGGCGTCGTCGATATCGCCGGCGACAAGTTCGAGCCCGGACGGCTGTTGGTTTTCAGGCCCGGTGACGCGGTGACTATCACCGCAGTCAACAATACTCATTTTGTCATTGTCGGCGGTGCAGCGATGGATGGCCCGCGCCACATCTGGTGGAATTTCGTTTCGTCCCGCAAGGAGCGCATCGAGCAAGCCAAGGCGGACTGGAAAGCCGGCCATTTCGACAAGGTACCCGGGGATGAGATCGAATTCATTCCGTTGCCCGCCAAATAGGGCGTGTCTGCGCGTCACTTGTTCGGCAGATCCAGCCTTATGTGCAGCTCCTTGAGCTGTTTGGGCGTCGCTTCGGATGGCGCGCCCATCATCAGATCCTCGGCGCGCTGGTTCATCGGGAAGAGGACGACCTCGCGCAAGTTTTCTTCGCCCGCGAGCAGCATGACGATGCGGTCGATGCCGGGCGCGATGCCGCCATGCGGCGGCGCCCCGAGCGACAGCGCGTGCAGCATGCCGCCGAATTTAGTCTCGAGCACATCTTCGCTGTAGCCGGCAATCGCGAAGGCTTTCTTCATCACCTCCGGACGGTGATTCCGGATCGCGCCTGACGACAGTTCGACGCCGTTACAGACGATGTCGTATTGGATCGCCTTGATCGACAACAGCCTGTCGTTGTCCTTGGCATCGAGTGCGAGGAATTCCTCGACCGGCAGGTTGGGCATCGAGAACGGATTGTGGGAGAAGTCGATTTTCTTCTCCTCCTCGTTCCATTCGTACATCGGAAAATCGACAATCCAACAGAACTCGAAGCGGCCTTTGTCGATGAGCCCCAGATCCTCGCCGACCTTGGTCCGCGCCGGCCCGGCAAATTTCACGAAGTCCTTCGGCTTGCCGGCGACGAAGAAACAGGCGTCGCCGATGCCGAGCTTCATCTGGTCGGCGATCTGCTTGGTGTGCTCCGGGCCGATATTTTTGGCCAGCGGGCCCGCGCCGCCCTCCTCGCCTTCGCGCCAGAAGATGTAACCGAGACCGGGCTGGCCCTCGCCCTGCGCCCAGGAATTCATGCGGTCGCAGAAGGCGCGGTTGCCGCCTTTCGGCGCCGGGATCGCCCATACGGCGTTTCCGGGAGTCTCCAGGATCTTTGCGAAAATCTTGAAACCAGAGCCGCGGAACGCCTCGCTCACGTCCTGCATCACGATCGGATTGCGCAGGTCGGGCTTGTCGCTGCCGTATTTGCGCAGCGCGTCGGCGTAAGGAATGAGCGGAAACTTCGGCGTCACCGGTTTGCCGTTGGCGAATTCCTCGAACACGCCTCGGATCACCGGCTCAACCGCATCAAAAACGTCTTGCTGGGTGACGAAGCTCATCTCAAGGTCGAGCTGATAAAACTCGCCCGGCGAGCGATCGGCGCGCGCATCCTCGTCGCGGAAGCACGGCGCGATCTGGAAATAGCGATCGAAACCCGCGACCATGATCAGCTGCTTGAATTGCTGCGGCGCCTGCGGCAGCGCGTAGAATTTCCCCGGGTGCAGCCGCGAGGGCACGAGGTAATCGCGCGCGCCTTCTGGGGACGACGCCGTAAGGATCGGCGTCTGGAATTCAAAAAAACTCGCTTCCTTCATCCGCCGGCGGATCGAATCGATGACTCTCCCGCGCAGCATGATGTTGTTGTGCAAATGCTCGCGGCGCAGATCCAGAAAACGGTACTTGAGCCTGATCTCTTCAGGATAGTCCTGTTCGCCGAAGACCGGCATTGGCAGTTCCGCCGCGGGGCCGAGCATCTCGATTTCGTCGATATAGATCTCGACTTGCCCCGTAGGCAGCTCGGGATTCTCGGTGCCCGCCGGACGCTTGCGCACCTTGCCGTCGATGCGCACGACCCATTCCGAGCGCAGCGTCTCGGCCAGCTTGAACGCCTTGCTGTCCGGGTCGGCAACGACCTGGGTCAGCCCATAGTGGTCGCGCAGGTCGATAAAAAGAACGCCGCCGTGATCGCGGATGCGGTGGCACCAACCCGAGAGCCGCACGACTTTGCCGATATCGCTCTCACGAAGTGCGCCACAGGTATGGGAGCGATAACGATGCATTGTCAGGTCTTTGCGCTTGCCGGGGGACGAGTCAGAATCTCGGTGTGAAGCGGGCGAAAAGCGCATGAGGGGTGGGCTTTGTCAAGGCAACCGACCTCGAAATCATCGCCGCGCTCAGGTGCCTCGACACGCTTGCCTGCGCCCTGCACAGTTGGTTTTAAGTGACCGGGCACTCATGCGCAAAGCCAGAAAGAAGACGAAGAGGACTACACCGGCGGCGACCGAAATGTCGACCGCCGAGGCCGCGGTGGCGACCCTGATCGCGCACGGGCTCGATACCGTCTACGCACTGCCGGGCATCCACAACGATCACCTGTTCGATGCCTTCCAGCGCACCTCCGAAAACCTGCGCGTGGTCCACACCCGCCACGAGCAAGGCGCCGCCTACATGGCGCTCGGCGCCGCACTGTCCACCGGGAAGCCGCAAACCTACGCAGTCGTTCCCGGACCGGGCCTGCTCAACTCCGGCGCAGCCCT
>DATBTA010000162.1:0-5334 GCA_036559505.1 Pseudolabrys sp.
TCGGCTCCGACGTCAAGCGATGGAAAATCGGCGACCGGATCATGGCCTTGGTTTCAGGTGGAGGATATGCCGAATATTGCGTTGCGCACGAAAGTCATGCGCTGCCGGTCTCTGGCCTGTCGATGGTGGAGGCCGCCGCAATTCCGGAAACCTTCTTCACCGTCTGGCACAACGCATTTGAGCGTGGAGGCTTGAAAAGCGGCGAGACTTTGCTCGTGCACGGCGGCTCGTCCGGTATAGGCACGACGGCGATTCAGCTGGCGAAAGCATTCGGCGCTCGCGTTATCACCACCGCGGGTTCATCTGAGAAATGCGACGCCTGCCGCAAGCTCGGCGCCGATGTCGCCGTTAACTATAAGACCGAGGACTTCGTTGCAGCCACGAAAGCCGCGACGAACGACAAGGGCGCCGAAGTTATAATGGACATGGTCGGAGGGGATTACATCGCGCGCAATTACGAAGCGGCGGCGGTGGAGGGGCGCATCGTGCAGATTGCTTTTCAGGGCAGTCCGAAAGCGACGGTGGACTTTCGCCGCATCATGCTCAAGCGGCTTCATCACACCGGTTCGACGCTGCGCGCGCGTTCGATTCCCGACAAAGGTGCGATTGCGCGCGCGGTGGAAGAAAACGTGCTGCCGCTGATCGTTGCAGGCAAGGTCAAGCCGGTTATCTACAAGACCTTTCCCTTGAAAGACGCGCCCGCGGCCCATGCGCTCATGGAAACCAGCGCGCACATCGGCAAAATCGTGCTAACACTTTGACGAAAGGTCCGTTTTTCAGGAGCCGCCAAATCGGCGTAATGTCGGCCTTAAACGCTTTAACAGGGTGCGATTGTTTGCAAATTTCCACTGCGAGCGAGGCGGCGGCTGCGCAACAAAAGACGCAGCCCTGGAAGGGGGATTTGGCCCGGCCATGACGCGTTGCTTGACAGCGCTAGCGACAGCATTTGCTGTTTCGCTCTTCGCAATTTCCGCCGCCCATGCGGTGGATGCCGTCAATGTGCGTCTCGATGCGGCCGCTATCGATCTGACCGCCGCCACTGAAGTCCAGAAAACTGAAGGTGATCGCATCCAGGTCTCGACCGCGCCTGGTCCGGATGGAATCGTTCGCCGCATCGAAGTGCGCGCCCGTGAAGGCAACACCAACTGGGCTGTGCTCGCGCTCACCAACAACAGCGACGAACAGATAGACCGACTGATCGTCGTGCCGCATTACCGGATGGTCGGCTCCGGAATTTTCTGGCCCGACCTCGGCCTGTCGCGCATTGCCGCGATCACGCCTTCCACCGGCGATCGACCGGTGCGCCAGGAAGGTACGACTGCCGACGTTTTCCGGATTACGCTCGATCCGGGCACAGTGATCACTCTCGTGGCCGAACTGCGCACCGACAAGCTGCCGCAGATCTACCTGTGGGAGCCCGACGCCTATAAGGACAAGGTCAATTCCTTCACGCTGTATTACGGCATTGTTATTGGCATCGCCGGTCTTTTGGCCTTGTTCCTCACCATCCTGTTCGTCGTGAAGGGCTCGATCATGTTTCCAGCCGCCGCGGCGCTCGGCTGGGCGGTGCTGATCTATATCGGGATCGACTTCGGTTTCTGGGGCAAGGTCTTCGACATGTCGGCCGGCGCCGAACGCGTGTGGCGCGCCTGCGGCGAAGCAATCCTGTCGGCAACGTTGCTTGTGTTTCTGTTTGCTTATCTCAATTTGTCGCGCTGGCACGTCCGCTACGCGCACATCACCATCGCGTGGCTTGCCGCGCTCGCCGCACTGATTGCCGTTGCGGTCTTTGATCCGGCCGTCGCCGCCGGCATTGCCCGCATGTCGCTTTTCGGCATCGCCGTGTTCGGTCTTGCGCTCGTCATCTATCTCTCGACGCACGGCTTCGATCGCGCGGTGCTGCTGATTCCGACCTGGCTGCTGCTGGTGGTGTGGACCACGGCAGCGGCGCTGGCGATCCTTGGCCTCGTCACGAATGACATCATCGGCCCGGCGCTGCTCGGCGGCCTGGTGCTGATCGTGATGTTGATCGGCTTTACCGTCATGCAGCATGCGTTCGCCGGCGGCATCACGCATGGCATCGTGTCAGACGTCGAGCGCCGTGCGCTCGCTTTGACCGGCGCCGGCGATCTGATCTGGGACTGGGACGTCTCGGCCGACAAGGTCTTCACCAGTCCGGAAACCGAGCACATGCTCGGCCTTAAGCGCGGTACGCTTGAGGGTCCGGCCGCGGACTGGCTAGAGGTCCTACATCCGCTCGATCGCGACCGCTTTCGCGCCTCGCTCGACGGCATGGTCGAGCAGCGGCGCGGTCGTCTCACCCAGGATTTTCGGCTGAGCACCGCCGACGGACACTATCTCTGGTTCACGCTCAAGGCGCGGCCGGTGGTCGGTTCGGATGGCGAGGTCGTGCGCCTGGTCGGCACGCTCACCGACGTGACCGATTTCAAGAACGCAGAAGAACGGCTGCTGTTCGACGCAGTCCACGACAATCTCACGGGCCTGCCCAATCGCGAGCTGTTCCTCGATCGCATGGAGGCCGCCTTCGGCTTTGCGCGCGCCGACTCCCAGATCCGTCCGTCGATCGTGGTGATCGATCTCGACCGCTTCAAGCAGGTCAACGATTCAGTCGGCATGGCGGTGGGCGATTCCATTCTGCTCACGATCGCCCGCCGGCTGTCGCGCCTGCTCAAGCCGCAGGACACACTGGCGCGGCTGTCAGGCGACCAGTTTGCCCTGATTGTGCTGTCAGAGCGCGAGCCTGCGCGCATCGTCGCATTCGCGGAGACCATCCGCCGTACATTGCGTGCGCCGATTGCATTCAACGACCGCGAGATATTCCTTACCGCTTCGATCGGATTGGCGCTCGCCGAAAACGCGGCGCACCGGACAGACGAGGTGTTAAAGGACGCCGAGCTGGCGATGTACTACGCCAAGCGTATTGGCGGCGACCGCATCGAGATCTTCAAGCCGGCCATGCGTTCTCGCAAGACCGACCGCCTGACGATGGAATCCGAATTGCGCCGTGCCATCGAACGCGAGGAGATCAAGGTGCTCTACCAGCCGATCGTGCGGCTGGAAGATCGAGCCATCGCAGGCTTCGAAGCACTGGCACGCTGGGATCACCCGAAGCTCGGCCGGTTGTCGCCGAAGGAATTCATATCGATCGCCGAGGAAATCGGGCTGATCGTGGACCTGGGCCTTTTCGTCCTCGACCACACCGCCAAGCAACTCGCGCAATGGCAGGCCGCGACCCGCGCGCGCGAGCCGGTCTTCGCCAGCGTGAACGTCTCGTCGCGGCAGTTGTTGCGCCACGATCTCATCCAGGATCTGCGTGGAGTCCTTGGCCGCACGGCAATTGCGCGCGGGACACTCAAGCTCGAGATCACCGAGTCGCTGGTCATGGAAAACCCGGAGCACGCCGCGCAGATGCTCACCAGGATCAAGGAACTGGGCGCCGGCCTGGCGCTCGATGATTTCGGCACCGGACACTCCTCGCTCGCGTACCTGCAGCGTTTTCCATTCGATACGATCAAGATCGACCAGTCGTTCGTGCGTACGACGGCGCGCGGCACCCGGCCGGTTATCCTGCGGTCAATTATCGCGCTTGCGCACGATCTCGGAATGGAAGTGGTCGCCGAAGGCGCCGAAACCGATTCAGACGCGGTCGAGCTTTACCAGCTTGGTTGCGAATATGCGCAAGGTTTTGCCTTCGGAGAGCCGATGACGTCCGATGCCGCGCGCGATCTGCTCGTCGACAAGCCGAGCCGCCTGCGCGCCCTCAAGATTGCATCTGAATAAAATCAGGCGTGACCGGATTCGCTCGACAGCATGCCGAGATCGATGCCGATCTTGCGCAGGGCCTTTTCATATTTCACGTCGGTGTCCTGGCCGAAGATCAACTCCGGATCCGCGGCGCAGTGCAGCCAGCCGTTCTGCTGAATCTCCTGCTCCAACTGTCCGGGAGCCCAACCGGCATAGCCGAGCGCCAGGATCGCGCTGGCAGGACCATTGCCGCGTGCAATTGCTTTGAGGATGTCGAGCGTAGCCGTCAGGCAAATCCCCTCATCGATCGGTAACGTCGAGTTCTCGATAAAAAAGTCAGCCGAATGCAGGACAAAGCCACGCCCGGTTTCGACCGGACCGCCCTTGAGCACTTTCACGTCTTCGGCACGGCCCGGAAGCTGGATACGCTCGGCCGCCGGGATCACTTCGAGCTGCACGAGGAGGTCGGGAAATTTGATATTCTGCGCCGGCTGATTGACGATGATGCCCATCGCACCTTCAGTCGAATGCGCACAGACATAGATCACCGCGCGCGTGAAACGCTCGTCGCTCATGGCTGGCATTGCGATCAGCATCTGCCCGTCGAGATAGCCTCGCCCGGGCGTTGCGCTTTGCTGCGTCGCCTTGCGTGAAATCTTCATGGCAAAAGGTTACCCGAACGACTCGCCTTTGCAAACGAAGCTTGCCGCGGAAAGTTCAAACTTTCACCGTCATATTCGACGGGATAATTGTGGCAGCGGCCCGCCCAGATCGTGTTCAACGCATGCTCACGATGAATTCAGTGGCGCAGGATACCGCTACCAACTAGACCAAAGCCCATGAGCAATATTCACAGATCATTTTGCGCGGCATTGGTTTCGTGCACCATTGCGGTCCAATTAGGGACTCCGGCGCAAGCGGCCGACGAATCACCCTGGAACGAAGATGTGCGATCCGCCGTCAGGCTGATCGCCGGCAGCAGCAAAACGGACGACGCTGTGCTGCGTGCCGGAATCGAAGTCAAATTGCGGCCGGGCTGGAAAACCTATTGGCGTTATCCCGGCGATTCCGGCGTGCCGCCGCAGTTCGATTTTTCCGGATCGGAAAATCTCAAGAAGGCCGAGGTGCTCTATCCGGCGCCGCATCTATTCACCGACGAGACGGGTCAATCGCTTGGTTACAAGGACGCGGTCATATTTCCGGTCGTCGTTTCACCGCAGCAGACCGGGAAGCCGGTCCGGCTCCGCGTGAAGGTCGACTACGCGGTTTGCGAGAAATTATGCGTGCCCGCCGAAGGCCGCGCCGAGCTGACGCTTGTGACCGGTGACAGCAAGCACAATCCGGCGCTGATGACGGCCGAGACGCACGTGCCAAAGCAGGTCACCGCGACGCAACTCGGGCTCACCGCGAAGCGGGTCACTACCGGTGCGAAACCTTCGGTTATCGTCGAGCTCGGCGCACCGACGGGCAAGCCGGTTGAGCTATTTGTCGAAGGCCCCACGCCGCAATGGGCGCTGCCCATTCCGAAGCCGGTGACGTCGGCACCCACCGGTCGCGCCCAATTCAGCT
>DATBTA010000163.1:0-9729 GCA_036559505.1 Pseudolabrys sp.
TGGCCTTCGGCCTGTTCACCATCCTTTGCGGCACCTGGGTTGCGCTTTATGCCGACCGCTTGTCGCACCGGCGCCGCCTGCTCGTGCTGACCGACTATTTCGAACATATTCTGCAATTGCCGCTCGCCTACCACGGCGAAACGCATTCCGGCCGGCTCATGAAGATCATGCTCCAGGGCGCGGATACGTTGTGGTCGTTCTGGCTCGGCTTCTTCCGCGAGCACCTGGCGGCTTTCATCTCTCTTTTCATTCTTGTGCCGCTATCCCTTGTCATCAACTGGCGCCTCGCGATCCTCCTGATTCTGCTTTGCCTGCTTTTCGCATTGCTTACGGCAATGGTCCTGCGCAAGACCGAGCATTTGCAGAGCATGGTGCAGACCCATCATTCCGATCTCGCCGAGCGAGCATCCGACGCGCTCGGCAACATCGCGCTCGTGCAAAGCTTTGCCAGGGTCGAGACCGAGGTCAGCACGCTCAGGTCGGTCAGCGAACGGCTGCTGGCCGCGCAATTCCCCGTGCTGTCCTGGTGGGCGATCGTGTCCGTGCTGACGCGCGCCTCGACGACGCTGACGGTCCTATCGATCATCCTGCTCGGCACCTGGCTGTTCAAACAGGGCACGGTCACGATCGGCGAAATCGTTACCTTCATGGCGCTGGCCGGCATGGTGATCACGCGCCTCGACCAGGCGGTGAGCTTCGCCAGCCGCATGGCGATGGATGCGGCGCGTCTGCGCGAGTTCTTCGAGATTCTCGACACGGTGCCGGCACTTCATGACCGTCCGGGCGCAGTGGATCCGGGACGCTTCAAGGGACGCGTTGAATTTGACAATGTCTCGTTCGGCTACGACTTCATACGCCCCGCAGTCTCCGGTCTGACATTCACAGCGCTGCCGGGGGATACTGTGGCGCTTGTCGGAGCGACCGGCGCCGGCAAATCGACGGCTCTCGCGCTCCTGCATCGCGCCTTTGATCCGCAGTCGGGACAGATCACGATCGACGGTACCGACATACGCGACATTCAGCTGAGCGCCCTGCGCCGCAATATCGGCGTGGTCTTCCAGGAATCCTTGCTGTTCAACCGCTCGGTCGCCGAGAACCTGCGGATCGGAAAGCCGGATGCAACGCATGACGAACTGCGCAGCGCCGCGGCGCGTGCGCAGGCACTCGATTTTATCGACGCAAATCCGGACGGCTTCGACGCCATGGTCGGTGAGCGCGGCCGCTCCCTCTCCGGCGGCGAACGCCAACGCCTGTCCATCGCGCGCGCCTTGCTCAAGGACCCGCCGATATTGATCCTCGATGAGGCGACCAGCGCGCTCGACGCAGCGACTGAGTCCCGCGTTTTAACGGCGCTGGACGAGGTGATGAAGAATCGCACGACCTTTGTCATCGCTCATCGCCTGGCGACCATCCGCAAGGCGACCAAAATCCTGGTGTTCGACGGCGGACGCATCGTCGAGGCCGGCACGTTCGAGGAATTGCACCGGCTCGGCGGCCGCTTTGCGCAGTTGACCAAAATGCAGTTCAGCCCGATTGGGGTCTAGCCGGACCGAGCAATGCCGGCAGCGCGGCGATGCTTGCAAGCACGGTCCAATAGCCGTAGCGAAAATCTGACGCGACTCCCACCGAGAAGAACGTCAGCACATAAACCGACGCGGATCCGCAAGCCGCGATCGCAAATGCACCCTCCGGCGTGTGCCGCCGGCGCCATGCCAGAGCCAATATCAGCAGACAGGCCAGCAGCCAGAAGCCGGCGCGGAAGAAGACGGTTGGTTTTAGGACATCGTGAGCAACCATCAACACGGCAAATGCCGGACGGTCCGGAAACACCGTCCCATTGGGCTTCTCGATGTCGGCAACCCACATCGTGAGATTCGACCCGCTGAGGAAATTCCACATGAAGCTGGCGCGGTGCTCCAGATAGGCGATCGGGTGCCGCGCGATCGCACCCGCCCAGGCGTTCGTGACCGCGGGTGTCCCGAACAGCTTCTCTTCCGTTTCGACCTTGTGCATGACGAACTTGCACGGCTCGAGCCGCCAATAGAGATCCCATTCGGTCGGCCGATAGCAGCCGTTCAGCAACAGGGCGGTGTCGCGCTCGTTCCAGGTGACGGGAAACTGGTTTTCCTTGGTGAAGTGGCTGATGCCGCCGAGATCAAAGATCATGATCGACTGCAGGGGATGCTGCCGTGTCGCGCCCAGCGCGCCGTAATAGACGACCTGCACAAGTCCAAAGAAGGCGGCGATCGCGGGGACGAACAGAATGGCCGTACGCTTCCATCGCATCTGCAACGGCCAGGCGATGTAAATGGCAAGCAGCGGTGCGGCGATGATCGAGTTCGGCCGAAGCAGAACGCCGAGACAGCACAACGCGAAGGCGAGGACTTGGATCGGCGCGCGCACTCTCGGCGGACGATCCGTGACGGCGAAAGTCAGCACGACCGCGAGCAGCCAGGTGACCGCGAACAGCACGTCGCGCCACAGCACGCCGACGAGAACAAAAGCCGGCGGCAACAGCGCCAGAATCGGCGGCAGCGCGCCCAGCCCGACGGAGCGGTTCGCAAGCGTGAAGCCAAGCACGCCAAAGGCCAGCCAATAGGCCGCAGCTGTGAGCAGGAACATGCTGGCCGAGCCCGGCGCGATCGGATCGATCAGCGCCCAGAGCACCGTCATCGCCGGCGACTGCCAGTCACCCAAAGTGTGCTTTGCGATGTCCTCGTAAACGAACTTGGCATCGTACGTCATGATGCCGGGATAAAAGATCAGCAGCGTCAGACCGAATCCCGCAGCAGCCAGGCCGGCGGCAATGAGCCGGCCGCGCTTTGCCTGCTGAGGCTCAGGCAAGCGCTGCATAGATGTCCCCGGAATTGGCCGAATGCGGCAGCGCCGCCAGCCAGGCGGCCATCGCATCGCCGCCGACCCATTGCTCATGGGTCAGCACCTGGCTTTCGCCAAGCGCACTGTTGAAACGCGTGTAGCCGAGCGCACGGCACCGTTCGATGCAGGCACGAGCCACGTCGCTCTGGATCGTGGTGAATTCGAACGAGAGCGCCCTCACCGGCTGAGTAAGGCCTGCCAGCGCTTCGGCCTCGAATCCCTCGACGTCGATTTTGATGAAAGCCGGCTTGCCGTGCTTTCCGATCAGGGCGTCCAGCGTCGTGACCGGCACCTGAATTGTTCTTGTCCAATGCTGGGTTTCCCAACCCGGAGCATTATGCGCGGCGCTGATAAATTCCGGCGACGCGGTCGAAACCGTCGGATTGCTCGGATTAATCATCAGGTTTGCCGAACCGGCCTCCCGGCCGACGGCAACGGGCTCAATGGTCACGGCGGGATTTCGGCCGTGAAGTAATTTCAGCACCGCGACCATCGCAGGCTGAGGTTCGACCGCGACGACGCGCGCACCCAGACGGCTGAAGGAGGCCACGCGATTCCCGACATGCGAGCCCACATCGAAAACGAGATCGCCATCCTTGATGAATTGGCTGTAGAGGCGATCCATGGCGGAGGCGTGCGTGCGATTGCCGTAGTAGATGCGGAGCGACCGAAGTATGCCGCCCGCGGTCTTCAGCAATCCGAGCACGTGTCAGACCGGGCTGAGGGACGGCATCGGCGCCGCGGTCTCGACCGCGGGCAATGCCAAAGCGCGCAGTTCGGCGGGCGGCGCGGTTTCCTCCGGCAGACGTCCAATGCCGACGCGGACGCAAAAAGCTCCAAGACGCGGCCAGGCAGTCACCATCGCAAACGGAATGGAAAATGCCAGGCCGGCCGCGAGAAAGGCCTCGTAGGGAATCGCAGCAGGCCGGGTCGCGGCCAGGGCGGCCAGTGTTGCAACCCCGAGCAGCGTGTGAGGCCACAGCATACGGAAGGCCAAAGACAATGGCACCGTGTGATCGTCGCGCGTTTGCCCGATCCATCCGATCCCCCGGCCGAGCGGCAAGCCGATCAGAAAGATCGAGTGGCCGAACCAGAGGACCGGCACCAGCAGGATCGAATAGATCAGCTCGATCCAGTAGTTTGCCACAAACCGCGCGGTCCCTCCGAATCCACGGCGAAGATCGGGTCGCAAAAGAATATCGACCGCGGTGGCGATCTTGGGCGCGAACCACATCAGCAGCACCCAGATGAAGAGTGCAACACCCGCATCGGCACGCATGAAGCGGACGGATGGATCGGCAAAAAAGAACAACAGGGTGGTCAACACCAGTATGGCCATCCAGGCCGGCGATCCGATGAACATGAGAATTGCGAGACCTAACTGATACCGGCTGACCGGTGCGAGACCGGGATGAACCAGGAAGCGCCAGTACTGCATGTTGCCCTGGCACCAGCGCAGATCGCGGCGGATGAATTCAATCAGGGTCGGCGGGCTCTCCTCCCATCCGAGATTCTCTTCAGGCAGGACACGGACCTCATATCCGGCGGCGCGCATCAGGGCCGCCTCGATCTGGTCGTGGCTGAGGATGTGACGATCCTGCGTTCCGTCCGTCGACAGAATTGGCAAGGCACAGTGCTCAATGAACGGCTTCAACCGCAGCGCTGCGTTGTGGCCCCAGTAAGGACCGCAGTCTCCCTGCCACCACGCGCTTCCGATCGTGTAGGAGCGCATGCCGAGCCGCATCCCGAACTGGAAGATGCGGGCGAACGCGCTTGTCGACGGCAAGCCGACGACAAGTCCCTGCAGAATTCCGAGCCGGGGATTGGCCTGCATCAGGCGGACCAGGCGCAGGATCGCGTCCGCAGTCATGAAGCTGTCGGCGTCCAGCGTGACCGCGAGCTCGTGGTCGCCGCCCCACCGGTCGCAAAAATCGCGAATGTTGCCGGCCTTGTAACCGATATTGACGGCACGCCGCCGGTAGGTCATCCCAACGCGATCTTTCCAGCGCGCGGCGAGCTCGCCGATGCGAGCTTCTTCCACCTTCGCCGTCGAGGGATCATTGGTGTCGCTCAGCACATACAGATGGAAGCGATGAGCAAATCCGGAAGTCTCCAGCCCCGCCAGCATCGGCTCCAGGTTGCGGACGATGCGTTCCGGCGCCTCGTTTCGGATGCACAGGACAATGGCGGTCGACGCGACGATCGGCTCGTCGCCGCGAACTAACGCGGCCTCCGGCACGACGGCCGCAATCGGATTGCGCGAGAAGCGCATGATCAGGAATCCGATCACGGCGTTCCACAGACCCGCTATCATCCATGGCAGCGTGATCGCGAACAGCACGAGCAGAACGATGTCGACTGGGTCCAATCCGCCCGGCGAGAGCGCGAAGGCCGCAAGCGCCAGCGATCCCAGCATGGCGGCGGCGAAAAGCAGGGCGAACAGCGCACGGCGCCAGGTCATTTCCCGCCCGGCGCCATGAACTTTCATCGATTGCGGAAGCGAACGTTCTGACACGCGGTTAACGACTTCTATTCCCCGACGGGCCGTGCGAACTTGATGATATAACACGGGAACGTTCTCAATAGTCCAATCCGAGGGCTCAACGATAGTGACGAAGGACGGCGCTACTAAGGCTGCTCAGGCGCTCTGGTACACGGCCCGCGGCAAAGCGGAAATCCGGCAGGAAACGCTGCAGCCGCCGCGGCCGCATGAGGTGCGGATCCGCGCGCTGTTCGGTGCGCTCAGCAGAGGCACCGAGGCGCTTGTGCTGGGCGGACGGGTCCCGCGCAGCGAGTTCGAGCGCATGCGCGCGCCGTTCATGGCGGGCGATTTTCCGTTCCCGGTGAAATACGGTTACGCCACGGTTGGCGAAATTGACGGCGGCCCGGCCGAATTGGTCGGCCGCAAAATCTTCGCCCTGCATCCCCATCAAACCTATTTCAATATTCCGCAGGACGCCGTCGTGCCGCTGCCCGAGGCGGTCACGCCGCAGCGCGCCGTTCTGGCGGCGAACATGGAAACGGCGCTCAACGCCGTATGGGATGCGGCGCCCGGACCGGCGGACCGGATCGCGGTCGTGGGCGCCGGCGCGGTCGGCGCGATGGTCGCGTTCCTTTGCGGGCACTTTCCGGGCGCGGACGTGATACTCGTCGACACCAATAACGCACGCGCGCAACTAGCGCAGCGGCTCGGGGTCGGATTTGCCACACCCGAGTCCGCAAAAGGCGATTGCGACGTCGTCTTTCACGCAAGCGGCACGCCCGCCGGACTCGATGCGGCCATCGCACTCGCAGGCGAGGAAGCAACGGTGCTTGAATTGAGCTGGTACGGCGAGCAGCCGGTCGCTGCGTCGCTGGGCGGCAGCTTCCACAGCCGACGCCTGCGCCTGGTATCAAGTCAGGTCGGCAAGATCGCGGCGTCGCATCGGCCCCGCTGGACGCATGGCCAGCGGCTGCGCGCCGCGCTCAATTTGCTTGGCGATGCGCGCCTCGACGCGCTTCTCGCCCCGGCGGTGCGGTTTCGCGAATTGCCGTCGCGTCTGCCTGCATTGCTGGATCCGAAGAGCAATGTCGTCGCTCAACTTATTTCTTACGACTAGGGGGGCCCTTTGTTTTCCGTCGAAGTCCGCGACCACATCATGATTGCTCACTCGTTCCGCGGGGCCATGTTCGGGCCGGCGCAGGCCTTGCACGGGGCGACCTTCGTTGTCGACGCGGCCTTCTTTTCCGAGAGTCTCGATTCGAACGGAGTTGTCATTGATATCGGCCGTGCGCACGAGGCGCTGAAAGCCACCCTCGCCCCGCTGAACTATCGCAATCTTGACGATCTGAGCGAGTTCAAAGGCATCAACACGACGACCGAGTTTCTGACCAAACACATCTACGATCAGCTTGCGAAGGCTGCGCGCGCAGACAAGCTCGGCCGCCCCGGCCGCGAACTGAAGGCGATCCGCGTTACGCTCGGCGAATCTCACGTCGCGTGGGCGTCTTACGAGGCGAACTTGTGGTAAAGCGGCTTGCCTTTGCAGTGCCTGGCGATCTTTCCACGCCGACCGGCGGCTACGCCTACGACCGGCGAATCATCGCCGAGCTCGAAGCCCTCGGCTGGACCATCGAGCGCATCAATCTCGGCGAAAATTTCCCCTGGCCCGCCAAGGAGACCCGCGCCACCGCCGAAGCACGGTTGCTGATGGTGCCTGAAGGCTGTCCCATCATCGCCGACGGACTTGCGCTCGGCGCTCTGCCCGAAGCGGCGCGCCGCCTGCGCGCGCACCACGTGCTGGTGGGCCTAGTGCATCACCCGCTTGCATTGGAGACCGGTCTTACCGAAGCGCAGGCCAACATCCTGCGCGCCAGCGAAATGGCAGCCTTGGCGGCCGTCAAACATGTGGTCGTGACAAGCGAGGCGACGGCACAGCGACTGGTCGCGGATTATTCCGTTCCGGAAGACAAGATCACCGTTGCAAGGCCGGGAAACGACATCGTGGCATCGGCGCCCGGAAATCGCGATGGCGGCGTGCAAATTCTTTCGGTCGGTGCCGTGGTGCCGCGCAAAGGCTTCGATGTTCTTGTTGCTGCGCTTGCAACCCTGCCCGATCTGCCGTGGCACCTTACCATCGCCGGCGACCGGGGCCGCGACACAAAAGCCGCCGCGCAGCTTGATGGCGACATCGCCCGCCTCAGGCTTGGCAAGCGTGTGACGGTGCTTGGCGCGGTATCCGCGCAACGAATTGCCGAACTCTACGCCGAGGCCGACATATTCGCCCTCGCCTCGCGGTTCGAGGGCTACGGCATGGCCTACAGTGAGGCGATCGCACACGGGCTACCGGTTGTCGGCACAAGAGCGGGAGCGATCCCCGATACCGTGCCGGCCAATGCGGGCATTCTGGTTGAGCCCGATGATGTGCCCGCGTTCGCCGTGGCGCTGCGCCGGCTCATAGCCGATGCCGACGAGCGAAAACGTCTCGCCGCTGCCGCGCGGGCGGCAGCAGCCAAACTCCCGACCTGGCAGGACTCCGCGAAAATCGTGGCACGCACGCTGGAGACGCTCGCGTGAGTGGATTCTCCGCCGATTGGCTCACGCTGCGCGAGCCCTATGACCTGCGTGCGCGCAGCCGCGAGGTTATTGCGGCGGTCGCGGCTTCGGTTGCCGCGCTGCCGTCGGTCCATATTGTCGATCTCGCTTGCGGCACTGGCGCGACGGTGCGCGCACTGAGCGGACAGTTGCCGTCACGGCAGGTCTGGCGGCTTGCCGACAATGATCTTGGTCTTCTTGGCCGGGCGAACGCGATGGCGCTTGCCGACAATGTCAAAGTCACAGCAGTTCCGCTCGATCTCAATCGCGACCTCGAGGCCGCACTCGATGGCGCGATTGACCTAGTTACCACCTCGGCATTTCTCGACCTCGTGTCGAAAGACTGGCTCGACCGGCTGACAACGGAAATCGCCGCACGCTCGATTCCTTTTTACGCCGCATTGACCTATGACGGCCGTATCGGCATCTCTCCGGACGATCCCGCGGATGCGTCGATTGTCGCGGCGGTCAACAAGCACCAAGCCACCGACAAGGGATTTGGCCTGGCGCTCGGGCCGGAGGCTGCCGCCTGCGCCATCGGCGCCTTCGAGCACCTGGGTTACGCCGTCACCCACCGCAAATCGGATTGGACGATGGGGCCGAACGATCGCGACATTCAGCTGGAGATATTTGCCGGCTGGGCGGGGGCGGCACGCGAGATCGGCGCGCTAACGCTCGCCGACACTGCATCGTGGCTGACGCGCCGGCGCGCCAGCGTCGCCGCGGGAACGTCGTCCCTCCGCGTCGGTCATGTCGATCTTTTTGCGATACCGACCGGCAGGCGCTGAGCCGAAAGATCGCAATCGAACAGAACTTCATCGTCAATTCGATGCATGTGCATCGGCACGCGCATGGCCTGGTCGGCGCGCTCGACCGGCGGCAGCGCGATGCCGGGCCGGCCCGCGCCCAGAATGACCGGCGCGACGATCACGTGCAGTCGGTCAAGGCAGCCTGTCGCAAGGAAGCGCGAAACGGTGTCGGCGCCGCCCTCGATCAGTATCCGGCGCAGTCCACGTGCACCGAGCGCTGCAAGGATAGCCGCAGGAGAAAGTCGCCCATCGGTCGTGGGTAGCCGAAGGAGCTCAACGCCCGGGACCGGAGCAACGGATTTTCCCTCTGCGGTTACCAGGATGCGACGGACCCCATCCTCACTGAATACCCTCGCCTTGTTGCCGAGCCGGCCGTTCGGGTCGATGACGATGCGGGCCGGCTGCTGCCCGGCGACCCGGCGTACGGTCAGCTGAGGATCGTCCGCTATCGCCGTACCGACGCCGATAACGACCGCATCGACCAAAGCCCTCAATCGGTGGAGGTGGGTCAGTCCTGCCGGCCCATTGATGTATTTTGAATGCCCCGATTCCGTCGCAATGCGACCATCGAGCGACTGACCGATCTGGCCGACCACCATCAACTCATCTACCAGGCCCCGCCGAAGCGGACCGAAAATTTCGCTCCAGGGGCGCGGAAGGGGCTGGTCAACGGACCGGAAAATATTGCTAAACTCCAACCACGGGTCGGATGACTTATCGCCGATCCCGCTATTTGGGTTATGGGGAAAATTTCTTAATGACATGGCAGCTAAAAGCACGCCCCGTGCGTTAACAGCGGATACGGGCGCCAGCAGGCTGGCACAAATTCGGCCTATTTGCGACCGGAATGGTTACACGGCTCTCGGTGTTCTTACTCTGGCGGGCGTCTAAAAAAACGGAAAGTCGCGGAATGAATTCAGTGCGCAGTGGCGTAAGCCGGGTATTATTCGGCAGCAAAGGTCACGTTGG